>JASLXI010000127.1 GCA_030740415.1 Dehalococcoidia bacterium | reverse complement strand
GCCGGTCTGATCCGCGAAAGGGTGACACCACCCAAGGTTGCTGCCCCCCCCATCTTTGTACCACTCGTTATGTTAGTCGTACAAGAGCTGGGTCAGCCGCCATGACAGTTTGTGGTGTTGGCGGTCTTATTGGCCTGGCGGATCGGGCGTTCTGCGTCTCTGTAACCTATCCTGTTCCTTCAAGTGTTCTCGATGGTCTAGAATAGCGGCAAGATGACTACGAGTGCACAGCAACAGCTTTCGAAGTCCAGGTTTATGGCTGGTCTACAGTGCCTTAAACGGCTGTTCCTGGAATGCTACTCTCGGGAGCTGATGGACCCGATAGACGAAAGTCAACAGGCCCTGTTTGACACGGGCACTGCCGTCGGGGAGCTTACCAGGCAGAGGTTTCCCGGTGGCCGCCTCGTTGCTGAGCAATATTTTTAAACACTCCCGTGCGGTAGCAAGCACCTCCGCCGTTGTCGCAGACCGGTCCGTTCCCGCCATCTACGAGGCAGGTTTCGCATTCGACCGTATAAGGATCAGGGCAGACATCCTCAGCCGGTCTTCCGGATCATCCTTTGGCCTGGTGGAGGTTAAGTCCAGCACCAAGGCGAAACCAGAGCATATCCCCGATGTGGCTATCCAACTGCATGTACTTGAGGGTTCAGGAATCTCAGTGAACAAGGCGTTCCTGATGCACATCGACAACAGCTACGTGTACCAGGGCGGCGACTATGACCTGGGTGGCTTATTCCGGCTCGAGGACGTAACCGAACCGGCTAAGGCTTTCTTGTCTTCGACCGTACCCAGCGCCCTCTCCGATATGTGGGAAGCCCTGGCCCAAGAGACCGCAGCCGATATCGAGGTTGGGAACCATTGCGCGAGCCCGTACCGGTGTTCATTCTATGGGTACTGTCACCAGAACGGACCCGAGCACGCCGTTGAGGAACTACCTCGAGCCGGGGCCAAATTGTTACAGCCACTTAAGATGGAAGGTATCTACGAAATCCAGGCTATCCCTTCCGACTTCCCTGGCCTTTCTATTCTCCAGCAGCGCGTGCGGGACTCCGTGGTGACTGGACAGCCTTATTACGATGGCTCCAAGCTGGCCGCTGAACTCAGCCAGGTCGAGTACCTGTTGTATTTCTTGGACTTTGAGACGTTCAATCCTGCCATGCCCTTGTACCCCGGTACCCACCCCTACCAGGTGATACCGTTCCAGTGATCACTCCACACGTTGGAGTCTTCGGGAGAGTTACTGCACGAGTCATTCCTGCATGATGGTGCCGGAGATCCACGGCGAGCATTTGCAGAAAGCCTACTGAACGCCATTGAGTCCGGAGGAAGCATCGTTGTCTACTCCAGCTATGAACAGACGATCCTGAAGCAGCTAGCCACTGAGTACCCCGAACTGGCGGACCGCCTGTTGAGTCTTTGTGACCAGTTGTATGACCTATTGAAAGTGATCAGGGCTCACTACTACCATCCTGGGTTCCATGGGAGCTTCTCTCTGAAAGCTGTACTCCCGATACTCGTGCCCGGGATCGGCTACGAGGAACTCGAGATCCAAGACGGGCAGCTTGCGTCGGTTGCCTTCTCCCAGATGATTGCGTGTGGAAATTCAAGCCCTGAGAAGGAGGGTATCAGGAAGGCGCTGCTGGCATATTGTGAGAGGGACACGGAGGCCATGGTTGGCGTGTGTAGGACGTCAGCGATAATGGGACACCTGAATGGTTTGTAGGCTAGAGTGCCCAAGTAGCTCCTGCACCACTCTTCGGTTGCCGGAGCCCCGCGGCGGCGCCAGCCAGTCAGCCGATGAACCGGGCCCTCGTTTACGGAAAATACTTGACACGCCGGTGAGTCCATCAATACACTATCTTGTGCGATGGCAATTTGCGCATCAAGGTATAAAGACGACCTGTTCCACCTGTGTACGACCCCTCCATAGGGAGGGGGCCACGCATAGCGGTTAGTAACTGCAAGCTGCGCCCGTCTGACTCCGACGCGTGTTAACGAGCGCAGCTTTTTGTTTGCCTCCGAACAAGCGAAAACGGGGGCAAACGGCGTCATTGCTACCCCAATAACAGGAGAATGGTCAGAAATGCTTATAGAACGAGTTCCTGAGGACGTGTTGACACTCGTTGACAGCCTCAACTTTGCAGACAAGGTGGAGCGCTCTCTGGATCTGATCAGCGACGCATACCGTGAGTATGGTGACCGGTTGGTCGTGGCAAACAGCCTTGGAAAGGACTCCGTAGCGGTCTGGCACCTCGCCAAGCGCGTGAGCTCGTCTATCCGCGGGTTCATCGTGACTACCCGGTACAAACCGGCCGAGACCGTGGCGTTCATGCATGAGCAGGTGATGCTATATCCGAAGTTGAAGGTGTTCAAGAACGACGACCCCCAGCCGGATAAGCTGTATCTGACGGACCCGGACCTCTGCTGCAACAACCTAAAGGTCCTGCCGACCAGGGAAGCCATCGAAAAAATGGACGTCGACTGCTGGGTAACGGGCCTTCGTTGCACAGAGGGCAGGACCCGGACCGACTTTCAGGAGGTTGAGCGTCGAGACAGTGACCTGCTCAAGCTGAACCCGATTCTGCTGTGGTACGAGAGGGAGGTCTGGCAATACCTTGCCCTTCATCAGGTGGGCGTCAACCCCCTATATGCCCAGGGATATCGGTCGCTTGGGTGCGCTCCTTGCACGGCCATCAGCACCGGCCCAGACGAGCGTGCCGGGCGCTGGCTTGGGACCAGCAAATGTGGCGGAGAGTGCGGGATCCATACCAGGCCTTTGAAGATGCCCATCGTTAGCTAGGCGGACCATCTCGCAACGATGAGGGATGTCTCGCAGACCCCGCCGTTCTCGTGAACCAAGAGCGGCAGTGGCTCAACTTCCGAATCCCTAGGCTATACTGCTTCCCGAGGCAGGCTTGTGTTGGGTGGAGCCTAACGGCTAGGAGTCCCATGGAGGAATTAGTGACAGTGTGGGGCATAGAGATATACCCCCCACCTACCTCATAACAGCCTTATAAGCCTTAATAGCACCCTCGCTACCAAGCCCCCAGACGTTAAGTCTTAACCACCGGCATGTTAAGGCTTAACATCGCCTTGCCCCCCTTTCCCCTCCCCTTTGCCTCCTAGGCTATACTGCCCCCAGAGGCAGGGTTATGCTGGGTGGAGTAGCTAGATAGCTCTAGAATATCCTCTAGCTACCCTAATCGCAGGACAGAATCCTGAGAGAAACCGTGGTCATAGGAAAGGAACGCACTAACTGGTATGAAGGCCATGAATCGGCCTGCACTTGTGCCGATTGTGTGAGGCAGGCGACGGCGCAACGCCAGTTTGATAGCGCAACCCAGGGTCGTAAGGTGGGGCGCAACGAAAAGTGCCCGTGTGGTAGCGGCAAGAAATACAAAAAGTGCCATCGTGATTAGCCATCCTTGAATGAAATGACTCTCGAGTTCGACGCTGATAAGCGTTGACTTTCAAGAACTTGATTACAGTGCACCGCTAATGGGACTGTTAACCTTGCACCCACGTATGGTCATAGCACTGCGGCTAACCTGGGGCAGCAGACGGGCCGCTAGGCCGTAGACCCCTAGGCTACACTGCCCCCAGAGGCAGGGTTATGCGGTGAGGAACCTAATGGTTAGCAGCCCCATAGGGGATTGGGTACAACGTGGGAGCATTGAGATATATCCCACCCCTACCTCTAGGCTGGCGATAGATTCGAGCCTCTCTTCCAGCCATAGCGCGTGGAATCACTTGGTTCTACCACGCGAATATCCGAACCCGGGACACGACAAGCCGGTGGAGCGAGGCCGTTGAGCGAATCAGACCTGTATCTTCCTGTGAAGCGGTTCCTGGAGTCCCAGGGCTACGAGGTCAAGGGCGAGGTGGGGGACTGTGACGTCGCCGCCGTGCGTGGTGATGAAGAGCTGGTTGTCGTCGAGTTGAAACTGTCGTTGAACTTAGAGCTCGTACTGCAGGCGGTCGAAAGGCTTGTAGTCACGTCGAAGGTGTATGTTGGGGTACCGGTCGGGAACCACAACCTGAGTAGACGGAGGCGGCAAAGTGTGAAGTTGCTCAGGATGCTCGGTCTGG
>JASLXI010000126.1 GCA_030740415.1 Dehalococcoidia bacterium | reverse complement strand
TAGGGCATATCGGCCGCGGGCAGCACCCGGGAGATGACACCTTTGTTGCCGTGACGACCCGCCATCTTATCCCCTTCTGCGATTTTTCTAGTCTGAGCAATCCACACTCGTACCAGGGTATTCACTCCGGGCGTGAGTTCGTCCTTGTTGTCCCTGGTGAGGACCTTGACGTCAATTATCTTGCCTCTTTCACCGTGAGGCACTCTCAGGGATGTGTCCTTCACGTCTCTGGCCTTCTCTCCAAAGATAGCCCGGAGTAGCTTCTCCTCAGCGGTAAGCTCTGTTTCGCCCTTCGGCGTTATCTTACCCACCAGGATGTCCCCAGGGCCCACTTCGGCGCCCAGATAGATCACCCCGTGCTCGTCCAGATTGCGTAGGCCATCCTCGCCCACGTTGGAGATGTCCCGGGTAATCTCTTCAGCTCCCAGCTTAGTGTCTCGGGCCTCAACCTCATACTTCTCGATATGAATAGAGGTGAACTTGTCTTTTCGCAATAGCTCTTCGTTGATAATGATGGCATCTTCGAAGTTGTATCCCTCCCAACTCGTGAAGGCCACTAGAAGATTCTGCCCAAGTGCCAACTCTCCGTGGTCCGTGGACGAACTATCGGCCAAGGGTTGCCCGGCCTGTACCACATCTCCTTTAGTGACGATAGCCCTCTGGGTGATGCAGGTGCCCTGGTTGCTTCTCAAGAACTTGGTCAGGGAATATTTGTGCGGGTTGCCATCCACATCCGTGACTTCTATTACGTCCCCGGAAACGCTGGTGACTACACCTGAGGTAAGCGCTATGACCACTTGGCCACTATCCATAGCCACCCTGCCCTCCATGCCCGTACCAACCAGCGGGGCCTCGGTACGAAGCAGGGGTACGGCCTGGCGTTGCATATTGGATCCCATGAGAGCTCTGTTGGCGTCATCGTGCTCCAGGAAAGGGATCAAGGCTGCGGACACACTCACAATCTGTATGGGCGATATATCCATATAAGATACGTTCTCTGGTGGCTCCAGGGAAAATATCTCGCCTCGCCTTACCTCCACCCTCTCTGTAATAAACTGGTTCTTACCGTCTAGGGGAGAGTTAGCCTGAGCAATGGGGTACAGCTCTTCCTCGTCGGCAGCGAGGTATACGATGTCTCCGGGGTCAGTGGATGCAAAGGGCTTTACCTTGATCGTGCAGGGAGACAGGGCAGCAAGACGCTTTCCCAGCGCCGCCGTCACCCTCTGACCTTTCCTGGCTACCGTTTTACCCTGATCATCCAACACGACTTCGGTGACAGTGCGACCCTGGATATGGGGGTGGGTGTTTGGCACCTCCCACTGTATCCTGCGATAGGGCGCCTCAATAAAGCCGTACTCGTTGGTCCTGGCGTAGGTAGCCAGAGAACCCAAAAGGCCGATATTTGGGCCTTCTGGGGTCTCAATTGGACATATACGGCCGTAGTGGGAGTGATGCACGTCGCGGACATCAAACCCTGCTCGTTCCCGGGAGAGACCACCAGGGCCCAGGGCCGAGAGACGCCGCTTATGTGTCAATTCGGCCAGGGGGTTAGTCTGGTCCATGAACTGTGAGAGTTGAGAACCGCCAAAGAACTCCCGTACCGCCGCCACAACTGGGCGGACGTTTATCAGGGCTGCGGGGGTAGCTGCAGAAGGATCAGGCTGGGTCGTCATCCTTTCTCTAATCACTCGTTCCATGCGCAGAAACCCCACACGCAACTGGTTCTGGAGGAGTTCTCCCACGGCTCTTATTCTTCGATTACCCAGATGATCGATGTCGTCCGGACTCTCTTGGCCGTTGTTCACTAGAATCATCTTTCTGACTAAGGCTGTTAGGTCTTTCTTGGTAAGGTTTAGCTCGTCGGAACCGACGCTAATGCCCAGCCTGCGATTCAGTTTGTACCGGCCCACCTTGCCCAGGTCGTAACGGCGGTGATTAAAGAACAGGTTGTCCATCAAGTTTCGAGCGTTCTCAACATTTGGGGGCTCGCCTGGCCTGAGGCGGCGGTAGAACTCCAGAAGGGCCTCATCCTGACTCTGGACGTGGGCATCCCGCTCCAGTGTGGCTTTCATGTACTGGTGCTGAGGGTCATTATCAACATCCTGGAAGAGGGTCATCAACTCATTGCCATCCACTACGCCAAGGGCACGAAGAAGGGTGGTAAGGGGCGCCTTGCGCTTGCGGTCCACCTTTACTGATAGGACATCTTTGTTGCTGGTCTCGAACTCTAGCCATGCGCCCCTGTATGGAATCAATTTGCCAACGCACAGATCTCTATCACTGGCTGCATCCCTATCTAAGGTCAGATAGACCCCGGGAGACCTGACCAACTGGCTAACCACAACTCTCTCGGCGCCGTTGATTACAAAGGTACCTTGAGATGTCATCATGGGTATGTCGCCCATGAAAAGCCTCTGCTCTTTCATCTCCCCAGTTTCCTTAATCAACAGCCGTGTCGTGATGTAAAGGGGGGCCGCGTAGGTTATTTCCCTTGTCCTGCACTCTTTTTCAGTGTACTTGGGTGGTTGAAATTCGTGGCCTAGGAACGACAGCTCAAACCTACTGCCTGTGAAGTCCTGTATGGGTGTTATCTCCTGGAAGAGAGAACTCAGACAGTCGCCTACAAACCACTCAAAGGAGTCTATTTGCAGGCGTATCAGGTTCGGGACATCCAATACCTGGGGTATCTTGGCATAGGATTTCTGAGCAAGGGGCGCGGGAGGATTCTGAGAAGGGAGCACAGCTAAAGAGTCCATGATAAATCACGCTCCTGGGTGAATTAAAGATGCCACTAGACGCGCAGAACCTGCAACTTGAAAGTTACATAGAAAGGGGAAATAGAGAATATGCTCTGGGACATAGGTTCGCAGTAAGGCAGTGTATCCCCTTGTTATGAGGAAGTCAACCCCCCCCCTACCCTCAACAATTTGTAGGGCGCCTCTATACCTGCAAAGGGCAAAGGGGTACAATGTAAGTATGACTTTGCCTGTCAGGAAGAGCACCTGCATGTCACTCGGGTAGCGTAGTAGAGTATTCAGAGTTCCAATTATCTTGGAAGGAGTTGGCCATGCCAAAAACACTTGATATCGCCAATAAGGATGCGTTGCCGGCTCCAAAACGCCGTAACTCGTTAGACCCAGACCGCGTCATCTCCATGATACCCATAAGGCCGTACCATGTTGTAGCAGATATTGGTTGTGGACCGGGCTATTTTTCGGTCCCGCTGGCGAAATACGTCAACCAGGGAAGACTTTATGCCATGGATACCAAGGAAAAGATCCTGGACGCATGCCGTCAACGTCTATCCGAAGTGCATCTGAACAACGTAGAGGTACTCCAATGTGGTCCCAAGAAGCTGCCTTTGGATAAAGACAGCGTGGACGGAGCCTTCCTAGCCTTTGTACTTAATGAAGTTAGGGACAGAAATGGCTTGCTGACCGAAGCAGGGAGATCGATGCACAAGGGAGGCTGGCTTGCGATCCTGGAATGGCACAAGCAAGCAACGGAGGAAGGACCTCCATTGGAAGACAGGATAAGCGAGGAAGAAGCCAAGGAACTGGGCCAGAAGGCCGGACTTCGTTATGTAAGCGAGCGGGACTTGAACGGCCAGAACTACCTGATCCTATTCAGGAAATAGTCCATACTGTGACTGGAGGTGGGTGGCCATTGTGTGATTTACGCTACTCACAGGGGCGTACCCAGATACGGGCGGCAACGCCGTAGCCGAGGGCTTCTTCCCCCTGTTCGGTCTTGATGGTAATTACTCCACGATGGGGACTGGCCTCTACCACGATGATCCTCCTTCTGGGCAGAATGCCCTTTTCTACCAGGAACCGCAGCAACTCAGGGTCTTCCTCAGGAACTCTGTCGACACAGTAATCGACCCCAGATTGCACCTGGTTAAGGGCCAACTTTGGGCCAGGAGGAGAGGTATAATCACTGCCAGGGATAGGTCCGCCAAAGGGACACGTGGTTGGATTGCCCAGCCTCTCTCTGATATGGACCTCCAGTTCTTGGGATATGGCGTGTTCCAGTCTGTGGGCTTCTACATGGGCTTTGTGGAGCTCCAAGCCAAGCAGGTCCACCACCATCCT
>JASLXI010000125.1 GCA_030740415.1 Dehalococcoidia bacterium | reverse complement strand
TGCCCTGTATGGTGGCAGTGCGGGGATCGATGGTCCTTCCATCTGCTATCAACCCATATTTGTGCTCTAGTTCTAATACCAGTCTTTCCATCTCCTGCTGAGCCTTTCTGGCCTCCAGACCCTTTCTATCCGTATCCATCTGCGCCTTGCGCACTTGATAACTATCATCCGAATCCAAGTCTGACATGCTTACCTCCAGCGGCATAGTAGGCAAAAGAGTAGAACACATGTGCGTATTTGTCAAGAGGTGATGGAAGGCTGCTGATGAGCGACTAGAGATAGAGGGATTAGGTACCGGCTAGAACCAGGGCCAGGGAATGTTTCTTCGGGTGGGGTCGTAGGATGGGAAACGACCTGAACTGAGCAGCCTCTCCAGTCGTCTGCGTAGTGCGGTCAGCTCCTCTGGCGCCAGAAGAGGAGATAGGTCCCGTACTACCCCCTGCGAAGAACCTAGGCCCTCTAGCAGATTGGCGATTTGCTCCATGAGGTGTCCGGATATGGGCTCTTGGGCAAAATCCCAAATTACAGTCCTCAGCTTTGGATCCTGATGGAAAGTGAGGCCGTGGTCTATGGACCATATAAACCCATTCCTATCCTTAAAGCAGTGACTCGCCTTTCTATCAGCGTTGTTAGAGATGCAGTCGAAGAGGGCTATCCGCTCCAGCTCCTCGGGACACTCTTCGCGAAGAGTGAAATAGCTGGACCGCGGATCGACTTCGATGAATTGCTGCAGCGAGCCTATGCCGTAAGGGCCTTCTCTAATGACTGTGCAAGGGATGAAATCCCAGGACAGATGCTGGGACACCAAGTAAGCGGCATACTCTCTTTTGTACAGAGTGCCCGAAGGGAAATCCCAAAGGGGCTGCTCTCCCCTGAGGGGCTTATATATTGCTTCGTATGCGTGGGAGCTATCGGCTACCGTTACAAGGAATGTGTGATTTGAGCCTTCGGGCATTAGCTTCAGAGAGGCTATCTCTCCCTGGAGTAGGACTTGCCGTAGTTGGTCTTTGAAGGCCTTGGGAATACCGTCTGATTCCATGACTCACCCATGTGTCCTAGTCTTACTATGTCTGTGCCTCCTCATGTATATGCTTTCCTCGAAAGGAATTGATTCCTATGATTCGTGAGTGTAAGACATACCGAAGTACATAGCCACGCGGCGCAGGGGCGGTTTATAGGGAATAGTGTCCGTTGGACTTTGGGCAGATGTGAGCCTCGGGACCCCTTGGGGCGCTGCACAAAGGACACAGGGGGCGCCCCGCAGCGCATACTGTCTGGGCCTCATCGGCCAGGCTGTTCAACTGAGATCGAGAGGCCCAGAACCTGAGTAGTGCCTCTTCCTCCTGTTCATCCTCAATATCATGGGCATCTATAAGGAACAGGTCTCTCCCTGGGTCGTGGCCTAAGCTGAGATTTCCGACGTTGAACTCCATAGCCGCGTGTTCCTGGCCTGAGGAACCAATTCCTGGCTGACGGTACTCTTCAGAGGATTCCTGCGAGGACAGGCTTACCAGCATCTGTTGGATGACAACGGAAAGCTGAAAAAGCTGATTCTTTTCAAGCCAGAGGCAGGCATTACCTCCAGGGCCTTCTAACAGAAGACGAAACCGCCTCTGTCCTGGTTCTCCCAGGGCCTCTGCTCTAATCGCGTCTACTAAACCGAAGTCATACTTGGCGTTTGCCATAGCCCCACTCTGTAATAGCACTCGTGTAATTGCTAGATGGCGAAGAAGGCCCCTTCCGAGAGTCCACAATCCGGTTGGACCTGATTACCCCTCAATAAACCAGGGTTAAGCTTGAAGCAGGTACAGTTCCATCCTCAACCGACAGGGAGTCCCAGCTACAAAACTCGGTCCCGGGTTGAGATTCAGCCGATTTCCTTGATATGATAGCATAGGCTTCCTCTGGGCGTGGCCACCTCCACCTCCTCGCCGACCTTGTGGTCCAATAGGGCCTTGCCCACCGGCGAAGCGACGGACATCTTGAAGTCCATTGGACTCGCTTCCGAGGCATTGACCAGGGTATATACCATTTCCTCCCTGGATGAAGGATCCAAAAGCCTGACCTTGCTACCTAGTCCTATCTTCCGTCCCAGTTTTGCAGTGGAGTCCTGGTTGTCTAGTTGCACTAAGCGAGCGCGCTGCAATCCATCTTCCACTTCTCGTATCCGGGCTTCCAAGTGACCTTGGCGTTCCCGTGCGGCATCAAGGGGCGCATTCTCTCGAAAATCCTTGTCTGCCGCGGCCAAGCTTATCTCATGAGCCACGACCACGCGTTCATCCCGTAGGGTCTCCAACTCCTTTATGAGGTTCTGATAGCCCTCTGGCGTTATGTCCATAGAGGCTCGCATCTTCTCACGAGCCGCGAGCCTGCGGTTAGTTCTTCTTACTCTCACGTGCTTAGCAAGGGACGTCTGGGTAAAATTACTCTTGTAACAAAAGGAAAGGAAATCCTTTACCGCCTGAACGCGCTCAGTGGTTTCCTGCCATCCAGTCGACTCCGACATCAGTTCACCGTATGAAGCTGCCTCTTGGGGAGTCAGGTCAACGACCTTCCGCTCTCGCCCACACCATCGGATAAACTTGCTAAGCTCTTGCAGTGTGTCTGGCGCTGCCTGAAAATGCCGTGTCGAGAGGTACTGGGTCAAGGCTTGTGAGAGTTCCATTGGGTAATGCTGCATGATAACAGTTATAAGCCTCCGCGGAATACGATAGTTCGCATTTTAGAGGTCAGCTTCCACCGGTGTCAACTTCCTGGTCTGATATAATCCAGAGCAGGTTCTAACAGTAAGAGTGAAGAGGACGTTCGGGGTACTGAGACAGGGAGTAACATTGAGCCCTTATGCTAGAACTAACCAGAAGAAGGGAGCATCGTATGTCCCAAGGAGTGATGGTTAAGGAGGACATCGGCAACACGAGAGTGGAAATCCAGTGTGAGCACGAGAGTGGGTTGATCTATGTAGTGCCGGCAGAGGCTAGTTGGGTGTGTCAGCCGGAGCACCTTCACGCCCACGCCTTGGCTGGCTTCTTCCGCGAACTCATAGAACTGGCTGACCCCAAGATAACGGAGCTAATGCAGCGTTGGGGTATGTACTACAGGTCCAGACCCGTGGATACGCCTGAAGAACAAGCATAAAGGAGGTGGCTCGCCTCATCTGAAGCGGGGTCAATTCTTTTTGCCAAAGGCGGAGCTCCTAGGAGGTGGGAGCAGGCTCCGCGGCTCCCACCTCCTCAGGGGCTGTGGAGTCGAATAGCTCTGCCAGTTCCTTGCCTTCCACTGTCTCATTAGTGATAAGGTAGTTGGCAATCTGTGCCAGCTTCGCCCTGTGGGTGGTCAGTTGCTCCGTGGCAGTTGCGTAGGCGGCCTGGATCAGATTGTGCACCTCGTCATCAATCTCTTCGGCGATCTTATCACTGTAGTCTCGCTGTTCCGAGATCTCTCTTCCCAGGAAAACCAACTCTTCCTTCTTCCCAAAGGTCCGAGGTCCCAGTCGCTCGCTCATGCCGTAGCGTGTCACCATCTGACGAGCCAGATTGGTGGCATGTTCCAAATCGTTGCTAGCTCCAGTTGTAACTAGCTGAAAGACGATCTCCTCAGCCACCCTACCTCCGAGGGATGTAGACAGCATATCGGTAAACTGGCCCTTGGTCATGAGGTAGCGTTCCTCAGTCGGTAGGAGCCTGGTATAGCCGCCCATGCCACCTCTAGCGATGATGGAGATTTTGTGTACAGGATCAGCATCGGGAAGCAGATGTGCCACCAGGGCGTGTCCTGCTTCGTGGTAGGCTGTGACTTCCTTCTCTTTGACGCTGATGACTCGGCTCTTACGCTCGGGGCCGGCGATCACACGGTCTATGGCTTCGGCAAACTCATCGGGCCCAAGCTCCTTCTTCCCGCGCCGTGCCGTCAGTATCGCAGCTTCGTTGATGAGGTTTGCTAGGTCTGCTCCGCTGAATCCAGGGGTCTGCTGCGCTACCGAATTCAAGCTAACATCATCGCCAAGGGGTTTCCCCTTTGCATGAACATTGAGGATGGCATAGCGACCATTAATATCTGGCGAATCCAACACCACCCGTCGATCGAATCGTCCGGGCCTTAATAGAGCGGGGTCGAGAATGTCCGGGCGGTTGGTGGCCGCTA
>JASLXI010000124.1 GCA_030740415.1 Dehalococcoidia bacterium | reverse complement strand
CAGGACGATGTTGTCCTTCAACAGCGTCTGGGCAAGTTGGCTAGCGTAATAGATGGCGTGGGCCGACTCCAATGCGGGGATAATGCCCTCGGCGCGGGACAGCAGGTGGAACCCCTCCAGCGCCTGGGCGTCGGTGACGGCCAGATACTCAGCGCGTCCGGTGTCCTTGAGGTGGCTGTGCTCGGGGCCCACCCCGGGGTAGTCAAGACCGGCGGAGATGCTGTGTGTCTCCTTCACCTGGCCGTGTTCGTCCTGCAGCAGGTAGGACATGGAGCCGTGGAGCACTCCCGGCCTTCCTGCCACCAGAGTTGCGGCGTGGTTGTCAGTGTCGACACCCTCGCCTCCGGCCTCCACGCCCACCAACTTAACTGAGGCATCGTTGACGAAGGGGTGGAAGAGACCGATGGAGTTGCTGCCGCCCCCCACGCATGCTACGGCGTAGTCGGGCAGGCGTCCCTCGGCGTTGACGATCTGCTCGCGGGCCTCGTTACCGATGACCTTCTGGAAGTCTCGCACCATCATGGGATAGGGATGAGGACCGACCGCACTGCCGATGAGGTAGTAAGTGGTCTGTACGTTGCTAACCCAGTCACGGATTGCCTCGTTGATGGCGTCCTTGAGAGTACGGCTGCCCGAAGCCACTGGTCGTACCTCGGCACCCAGCAGCCGCATACGATAGACGTTGATTGCCTGCCGGCGCATGTCCATCTCGCCCATGTACACCAGGCAATCCAGGCCTAGCATGGCACAGGCTGTTGCTGTGGCGACGCCGTGCTGACCCGCTCCCGTCTCGGCGATGATGCGCTGCTTACCCATGCGTTTGGCCAGCAGCCCCTGTCCCAGCGCGTTGTTGATTTTGTGTGCCCCAGTGTGGGCCAGATCTTCCCGCTTCAGATAGATACGAGCGCCGCCGCGTTGCTGAGAGAGATTCTGGGCGAAGTATAACGGAGTGGGACGTCCGGCGTAGGTCTTGAGATAGTGGGAAAGCTGTGCCTGGAATTCCTTGTCCTCTTTCGAGGCCAGATATTCTGACTCGAGCTCCTCCAGGGCGGTCATGAGGGTCTCGGGTACAAAACGACCCCCGTGAGGGCCGAAGTGGCCCCAAGAATCGGGCAGAATGACGTCCGTTCCTTTCATGGCACTTCTAGGCGACGGGTCAACGACGAGATGTGTCTATCAATGCCTCGTCCGCTTGCTGGACCTGGGCTATGAACTGGGCGATCTTGGCCGCATCTTTCTGTCCGCTGGTCTCGACCCCACTGGACACATCCAGGCCCCAGGGCCTGACCTGGCGTATGGCGCCGGCCACGTTCTCCGGGCTGAGACCTCCTGCCAGAAGAAAGGGATAGTCTAAGGCCAAGCTTTGGGCTACCTCCCAGTTAAAGGCCTGCCCCGTGCCGCCCAGGACGCCGTCCTTGAAAGTATCCAGCATGGACATGTGGTCGTTGTCCCGGTACGTCTTTATAGAACGCTCTACCTCTTCCAGCACATCCTGTACAGGGACATCGTTTCTGACGTGAATCACCTTGAACACAGGACGCACGACCTGGAGGCAATAATCAGTTGACTCGTGGCCCGATAGCTGTGCGATATCCATGTTGCAGAAAGTGATAAGGTTGTTGACTTCCTCTAGGGGCTGGTTGGCGAATACCCCCACCCACCGAGGCTCATCCCGATGCCACTGGGAGCGGAAGGACTGGACGAGGCTTCGTGCTTCGTCTGCATCTACGTGTCTCCGACTGTGCGGATCGAATAGGATGCCGAGGTAGTCCGCGCCCGCGTTAGCCGCGGCCAACGCGTCCCCGACTTTACTGATCCCGCAGATTTTGATTTTAGTCATGAGGGTACGCCTACTCTTTATGATGCCACTCTGGACGTGCTCACAATCACCCTTTGACAAGCCCAGCGTGTGCGGTGACACTATACTCCGCTCGTGGTGAGCCTGTCGAACCAAGAGCGCACATTATCGCACTTTTCTAGAATGCACTGTTCAGCAACTCCCTGACCTTGCCCCCAGGGTTTGGTGCTGTGACAAGGGCCTCGCCAACCAGCACAGCGTGGACTCCCACGCGGCGAAGCCTGACAAGGTCGTCATGACTGTGGATACCGCTTTCACTTACAAGTATTTTACCCCTGGGAACGTGGGAGGCCAAACGCTCCGTGAGGGATATGTCAGTCTCAAAGGTGCGCAAGTCGCGGTTGTTGATACCGATGATCTCTGCGCCAGCGGTCAGAGCTATGTCTATCTCCTCTTTGCTGTGCACCTCTACCAGTGCCTGTAGCCACAGGCTCCGGCTCAGTTCGAGCAGGTCCTTCAGGCATTCCGGGGTGAGGATGGCTACTATCAGAAGGATGGCGTCCGCTCCGTAGGCCCTGGCCTCGTGTACCTGGTATGGATCGAAGATAAAGTCCTTGCGCAGAACAGGAAGGCCCTGAGACTGAAGGGCTTCTTTCACCAATTCCATGTGTTCCAAACTGCCCTGGAAGTTTTCCCTTTCCGTGAGGACGGAGATGGCGGCAGCGCCATTATCGGCGTAGGCTCTGGCCAAGGCCGCGGGGTCGTAGTCCTCTCGGAGGAGACCTCGTGAGGGGGATGCCTTCTTTGTCTCGGCTATGAGGCGGGGGCCGGCGCCCATGAGGGCGCCGGAAAGGTTCAGTGGCAATGGAAGGGCCTGTATGCGCTCTTTCAGGAACGGGAGAGGTGATTCGATTTTGCGGTGCTCCACCTCTTGTCGCTTGGTCTCTACGATACGGTCCAGAATAGTAGCCATGAGCTTTGCAATTAGTTGAGCGTCTGGCTCAGCTCAGCAAGGGCACGGAGCTTTTCCATCGCCTTACCGCTATCTATTGTCTCGGAAGCGACCGCTATCCCCTGACGAAGGTCCTTGACGGCGTCTCCAGCAACCAACGCGGCGGTGGCATTGAGAAGAACAACGTCACGATGAGGGCCTTTTTGTCCCGATAGGACCTGTTTCATGGCTACCATATTTTCATTCGCTGAGCCGCCCCGGATGGCGTCATGCGAAGCTCGGGTGAGCCCCAGGTCTTCTGGGGTCAGGCTGTAGCTATCGATTTTGCCTTCCTTTAGCTCCCATATCCTAGTGGGAGCAGCGATGGAGACCTCGTCCAGACCGTCCTCCCCGTGGACAACCAGGGCGTGCTGGGAGCCCAGGTGTTGCAGCACCCGCACCATCTTCTCCCCCAGTGCACCGTCGGCTATTCCCAGGACTTGGCTCCGCGCTCCCGCAGGGTTGGTCAAGGGGCCTAGGATGTTGAATACGGTACGAATTCCTATCTCTCTTCGAGGTGAGCTGGCGAATCGCATGGCGGGATGGAAGGTTGGGGCGAACATGAAGCCCATACCCACTTCCTGGATACACCGTTCAACCCCCTCCGGTCCCAGGTCTATCTTGACCCCCGCGGCCTCAAGGACGTCTGCGCTGCCACAGGCGCTGGTCATAGCACGGTTGCCGTGCTTGGCCACCTTCAGGCCCGCGCCCACAGCCACAAAGGCGGCGATGGTGGAGATGTTGATTGTTTGGGCCCCATCGCCTCCGGTTCCGCAGGTGTCCACTAGGTCGCCTGCCGACTGCACGTGCAGGGCCTTCTCCCGCATGACTTGGGCCATGCCTGCGATCTCCTCCGAGGTCTCACCTTTGAGGCGCAGGGCAGTAACGAAGGCTCCGAACTGGGCCGAGGTTGCTTCCCCAGTCATTATCTCCTCCATGACCTGAGTCGCGTCGTCCGCGGACAGGTCTTGGCCAGAGACTATATTACTTATGGCTTGTTGGATCATGGTGTTAGTGATCAGCTTCCTGTCTTAATCACCTAGGGTATGGTCCATCTTGTCTACGTTGATGTCAGGGGTGTGGAGTACCGCTTTCTTTTACTCCCTTACTGCTGCGTAGTCAAGCAGATAAAGAGGCATGCCTTCTCACAATCGGCGCTATTTCTCTCTTCCCGTCAGTGCTGTCGCCTTAGGTTTCATGTCGAGGAAGTTCCGCAGGATGTCCTTTCCAACCACGGTCAAGATGGACTCTGGGTGGAACTGGACGCCCTCGATCTGGTACTTCTTGTGTCGCACCCCCATAATCAGTCCGTTGTCCGTCCACGCGGTGACCTCCAAGGTCTCCGGAAGGTTCTCCCGGTATATGG
>JASLXI010000123.1 GCA_030740415.1 Dehalococcoidia bacterium | reverse complement strand
ATGGGGTGCGCCGCACATCCGTTAGCCCCTGATGGGGTGCGCCGCACAGCCGTTCGACCCTTATGGGGGGCGCGGCAGTTGGGTTGGCGGGGGGGGGGGGGGGGGGCGCCCCAGATGCTGCCCTTATCGTCCTTGTGGAGCTTCCGCAACCCCAAGGTCAGGAAGCCATCTGGGGTCCGATCTAAGAACAGATCCAATTCCGGCTCGCAAGGCTCTGAAACTATGGTGTAGGTCCGTTCGTTCTTCTCCAGGCCGACGGTACAGTACTGGCCAAGCTTGAAGTTGAATCGGACATCGGGTACCAGCCACAGAACCATAAAGTCATCGGTCAGGTCTTTTCTTCTGCTAACGGTGGCCTAGTGTGGCTCCGTCATATTGATCCTCACACTTTCTTCTGGGTACAACCACTGTACCCAATTAAAAGGAGCGCAGATAGCAGGGGGGAGTCAGACCAATATAAGCGGGGGCACTAGATATGTTCTGCGTAAAATGGCAGGAACTGGTCTAACGCTAGACGCGCAAGGCTCTCTGCTCGCCCAGAATGACATCCACCACCCAGTACACCCATTCAGCACACGGTGATAGACCCTTTACTACCTGAACTCGAGAGTTTACGCTTGCAGCTTCGACAGCTTGACAGGGGTCATGGAGAGGCCTGGGACATGGGACATGGGGTCCGGGTCCTCGCTGCTCTCCAGGCGGGTTATCAGTTGGCCGAAAAGGAAAGTGGCTGACACCGTACCTCTGTAGACCTCGTCGGTGAGCCTAACCTTTGCCTGGACACGCTCTCTTGACGAGACCACCTCCACCCAGTCCCCTTCCAGAATACCCATGTTGGCCGCGTCCTCGGGATGCAGCTCCAGAAGCTCATCGAACTGTATGTAGTTCTTCTGCCCCGCAGACAAGACTCCCATCTGCCGCTGAGCCTGATGGAGCACCCGTCCAGGCAGGAAAAGGAGGGGAAAATCGGCAGTAGTCATGACAGGGGCCTCTACAATATCCAGGGGGGTGAACTTGGCCTTCCCAGTGGGAAAGGTTTCCGTATATAAGACAGACGTGCCTTCGTCCTCGGAAGTGGTGCACGGCCACTGAATGCCTGCGTTTTGGCCCCCCATGGCTGGATGAAGCTGACTGGGGAGCGGGAAGCTGGGCAGTATCACCGGCACGAGCAGTCCCCTCTTGGAGAGAAGGCGCTGATACGTGATACCTGTGTAAAACAGGACCACGCTGGAAATCTCATCCAGCACCTGGGCCGGGCAGTGGTAGTCGAACCCCTGAGTGTTCATTGCCTTGGCAATCTCGCTGATTATCCACCAGTCGGGCCTGGCCTCTGTGTTCTTGATATCCAGAATCTTCCTCAGGGGCTGCACACGCCGCTCCAGGTTTGTAAATGTGCCTTCCTTCTCGGCGAAGGTGACCGAAGGAAGGACTACATGGGCCACCTGGGCCAGGCCTGTCAGGAAGGTGTCCTGTACCACCAGAAATTCCAAGCCCTGGGCCGCTTCAACTACGTCTCCCAGCTCGCCATTGGAGAAGTTTGGGCTGTCGCCGATGACTAGCATGGCCTTTACACTACCTGAAGATACGGCCTGGAAGACCTGGTTGATTCCCAAGCCCTCGCTCGAGGGTGTCTCCACGCCCCAGGCGTGTTGCAGGGCGGCACGGGCCGAGGGATCGTCAATGGCCCGGTAGCCGGGAAGGAGGTTTGGCACACATCCCACGTCCCAGGAACCCTGGTCGTTTGTACCGGACCGCAGAGGATAGAGCCCTCCGTGAGCCTTGCCAACATTGCCGGTCAGCAGAGCAAGGTCCACTAGGGCATTCACACAATCAACACGCTGGGACTGGGAAACGGTATCCAGGGCATAAAGAATGGCTGCAGGGCCGTTCTCGGCGAAGGTCCGAGCGGCCAGGCGTATCTCGTCCTGGGACACGCCCGTTACCTCCTGAACCTTATTGATATCAAACCGCCAGAGGGAGTGCTTGAGAGTGTCTAGGTTCTCGCACCTATCTTTTAAGAAGTTCTCGTCCTCCAAGACCTCGTCCGCGACGACCCGAAGCATTCCTCCCAACAGGACAGTGTCGGTCCCAGGCCGTGGTCGGATCCACATAGTAGCATAGCGGGTCAGCTCCACCTTCCGGGAATCTATGACGATGAGTTTGGCGCCTTTCTTTACCGCACGCTTCACGGGCACCGCCACCACGTTATGCTCTTCCGTGGTGTTGCTCCCTATAGCCAGGATGCACTTTGCGTCCTCCAGATCCCATACGGGGTTGGTGGCCGCTTGATAACCCAGAGTATCCCTCAAGGGCTCCGTTATCTCAGGCCTTACGTTGGACGAGTGGTCTACGTTGTTGGTCCCCATGACCACGCGGGCGAACTTCTGCAGCAGGTAGTTCTCCTCGTTGGTGCCTCGGTAAGAGCCGATGGCGGCAAACTGGTCATCCTTGTACCCAGTGAGCTTCTTTGCCACCAGGGAGATGGCCTCTTCCCAGGAAGCCTCTTCCAGGATACCGTCGCGCCTCACCAGGGGAGTCGTGAGCCGATTACGACTGTTGATAAAGTCGAGACCGAACTTTCCCTTGAAGCAGGCCTGTCCATGATTGGCCTCGGCCTCAAGGTCTGGAACGGCCCGGATGACCTTTCCCCGTTGATTTATCTCCAGCTTTAGCTGGCACCCAACGGGACAGTGGGGGCAGGTGGTGGATACGTGCGCCACGGCCTTTTCCCATTTGTAGTCCGACTCCACCAGCGCTCCAACGGGACAGACGTCTATACATGAGCCGCAGAACTCGCACCCGGACTCCAGCAGCGAAGAGCCGTGGGCGGGACCAACCAGGGATATGCCGGCTCGGTCCGTAAAGGTGATGGCACTATCGCCCCGCAACTCTTCGCAGGCCCTGACACATCGGCCACATACTATGCACAGGTTATAGTCCAGATCAAAGAAGGGGTCTTTGTTCAGCACGGGTAGGTTGCGGTACTTGTAGGTCAAGGGTGTGGTGAGTCCCGTTCCAACGAAAATGGTAGTGTCCTTGAGCTCGCACCGTTCGTTTTTTGGACATGCGACGCATCGGTCGGTGACGGACACGTGGCGCAGGCATATGTCCTCTGGGCCGCACAGGTTGGCACCGTGGAGGTCCGTTCGATGGCACGTGAGGCAACCGTGCGGATGCTCGGAGATAACAAGCTCCGTGATTCCTTTGCGCAGGTCCTGAAGCTGAGGTGTGTTGGTATGCACCACCATACCATCGGCAACGGGAGTGGTACAGGAAGCAGGCGTTCCCCGGGCGTTCTCCACTTCCACCACGCACATCCGGCATGCACCGAAGGGCCTCATGCCTGGGTAGTAGCAGAGGTAAGGGATGTACAGTCCAGACTCCGTGGCCGCCTGAATGATGGTCTTTCCAGGCTGGGTGACTATCTCTTGCCCATCGATTGAAAGGGTAATCGCAGAGACCATTGCTCTCCTTAGATTCTAAGCTCCAGGGATTGGGCTGAGGTCCACCTAGACCTGGTACGCTGTGGGGTAACCATGGGAACTGAGCACTGTCCAGTAGGACATCTCTTTTCCTCCATGTGGGCTGCAAAGTCGTCTGGGAAGGACTTCAGTGCGGACTGGACTGGGTTCCAGCCGAGTTGACCATGTCCGCAGAGGGAGCCCGCCGCCATGTTCTGCCCGATGGTGCGCATAAGCCCCATATCATCAGGTCTACTTTCGAAGCGAGCTATCCGCTCCAGAATCTCTATGAGGTTGGTCGTGCCTAGACGGCACGGGAAGCATTTTCCGCAGGATTCATACTGGCAGAAGGCAACGAGAACTCGGGTCATGTTGACGGCGCAGGCACGGTCATCGGCAACGATGATCCCGCCAGAACCCAGGATGGCCCCTGCTTGGGCCATAGCCCCGAAATCCAACTCAATGTCCACCTGATCTGCGGGGAGAATGCCCCCAAGCGGCCCTCCTGTCTGAAGAAACTTAGCTTCTCTGCCCTCTGGAACTCCTCCTACAATGTCGTAGATTACCTCTCGGAGAGTGACGCCCATTGGGACTTCAACCATTCCAGGAAGCGCGATGTTGCCAGACAAGCATAGGATGGCTGTGCCCTTGCTGCCCTCGGTCCCTATACCTGCAAACCACTCCCCTCCCCTAGAGATAATTTCGGAGACGTAGGAA
>JASLXI010000122.1 GCA_030740415.1 Dehalococcoidia bacterium | reverse complement strand
CACCCGGTTTAGGACTCCTGGTCTGTCCTGTACCAGCGCCACAATAGTATGCTCTTCAGTAGCTATGATCTCGCCTCCTCTGTCAGTGGTTGCTCCACAACCTCCGCCGCAGTCTTCCCGACGGGAATCATGGGATAAACGTTCTCTTCTTCTACTACCACAAAGTCCACCACCACCGGGCCGGGATGAGCCGTGGCCTCACGAATGGCATCTATCGACTGGCTCCGCTCGGTGACGCGTATGCCGCGTATGCCGAAAGCCTGGGCCAGTTTCACAAAGTCCGGATTTCCCGTGTAGTGAGTGGCATAGTAGTCCTTCTTGTAGAACATATCTTGCCACTGGCGGACCATGCCCAAGAATCCGTTGCTGAAGATAGCAAACTTTACAGGGAGATTGTTCTCCACTATCGTCGCCAACTCGGACATGGTCATCTGAAAGCCCCCGTCCCCCGCTATGGACCAGACCAGTCTTCCAGGCTGACCTACCTGCGCCCCCATGGCCGCGGGTACTTCGAATCCCATGGAACCCAGCCCACCAGAGGTGATGAATGAGTTGGCCTCCTTGCATGCGTAGTGCTGGGCCGCCCACATCTGGTGCTGGCCCACTCCGGTCACAACAAGGGCCCTGCCGTCTGTAACATCACACAGGTCCTTTACAACTTGTTGGGGTAGCAGTTTCTCCGTCTCACGGATGTGCAGAGACGGGTGGTCACTCTTAAGCTCTTCAATGCGCTGGAGCCATTCGGGGTGAGTCGTCGACTGTACAGACTGGTTCAATTGCTGCAAGACCCTAGACAAGTCTCCGACTATAGGCACGTCGGCACCAACATTCTTGTCGATTTCTGCGGGGTCTATGTCCACGTGAATGACCTTGGCGTTGATGGCAAAGCCGTTAACGTCGCCCGTAATCCGGTCATCAAAGCGCATTCCAAGCCCAATGACAAGGTCAGCCTCATCTATGGCCAGGCTCGCATAAGCCAGGCCATGCATCCCAGGCATACCCACAAAGAGAACGTGAGCATCCGGGAAAGCACTGCGGCCCAACAGTGTCGTAATGACGGGAATCTGGGCTTTCTCTGCCAGCTCCATAAGCCCGTCAAAAGCCCTAGAGATGATGATGCCGTGGCCAGCCAGAATTATGGGCTTGTTGGCCTCGTTGATGAGTTCAGCCGCTCTCTTTATCTGGGCTGGATGTCCGTCCAAAACCGGCTTGTATCCAGGCAGATCGACGGTCTCGGGATAGACAAACTCCGCCTCCTCTGTGAAAACGTCCTTGGGGATGTCCACAAGGACAGGGCCGGGCCGCCCTGTGTTCGCAATGTAAAAGGCTTCTTTGATAGCGGGTGCTATATCCTCCGCCCTCATCACCAGGTAGTTGTGCTTGGTAACGGGAAGCGTTATGCCTGTCACGTCGATTTCCTGGAAGGCGTCCTTTCCTATTGACGCTCGCCCTACCTGGCCCGTGATGACCACCATAGGCACCGAGTCCATCTGAGCGGTGGCTATGCCGGTGACCAGGTTAGTAGCCCCAGGCCCGGAGGTTGCCATGCATACGCCCACCCTACCTGTGGCCCGGGCATAGCCGTCGGCAGCCATAGACGCACCTTCTTCGTGGCGGGTCAAGATATGCCTGAGTTGATGGTAGCTGGACATGGTCTGGTAGAGAGGCAGGATAGCCCCGCCAGGTATCCCAAACACCACTTCAACACCCTCGCGCAGCAGGCTCTCACAAACTATTTGTCCTCCTGTCAGCTTCATCTCCGTCACCTCCCTCGGTATTTTCAGCCAAAAAATAATTCCCGCCCTCAAGGGACGGGAATTATTGAAATCCCGCGGTACCACCCTTATTCCCCGATTACATCGGGACACTCTTCCAAGGCACTAACATGCCCTTGCCCTTGATAACGGGAGGCCATCCCGGCCAGTTCTACTTGCCCCAATCAAAAGGGGCTTTCTTCTGGCAGCTCAGAAGCTACCTTCGGAGGACCCTTCCATGTCTGCTTCCACCCTACCAGACTCGCTTGATGGAGGAATCCCTCTTACTCCTCTCCGTCTTAGCTTTTAGCTCCCTTATCACTCCTGTGAAGGGGCCCACAGTCTAGCACACTCAAAGTGTTTGTCAAGATGGGTAGTACGTCAACGATTCCAGGCCAACTCTCTCAACTCGCTTGCCAGTCATCCGCAGAGCAGAGCACCTCGCCAGCGCTTCTTGAAGTACTCGATCTCCCGCAATGGTCCTTCTATCCGCAGCCCCACCCGTTACAACACCTTCACTGCGGTTGTATTGTCCGCTATACACCTTGCCAAGATGTGATGCAGTGCCAACCCACCTGAGACCCGAAGACGATCACAGCCTGAGCATCCTCGGCGCCATAGCCTAGGCCCCAGTGCTCTGGCGATAGCCCATAGCCAATGTCCGCTTCCCAGCCATACTCCGCCTTACGGCGAAGCTCGCATTTGCCAACTAACCGGCCACTGTCCGACAGGGCTATCATCAACCGAAATTTGCAGCGTTGCTGGTCCGCCCACCGTTCAAGAAATACCTGCACAGAGTCCAATACTTCGTCTACTGTACGATCATCACAGGGATAGAGGCGGAGATAGCGTGGATCATGCTGATAGGCCAACACATCAGGCCAGTCATCAGCTATGAAACCTCAGAGGGCAAGTCGGACTGTGGCAATAGGCATGATGATCGCATACATACACGAGAGCATCAGGGCAGTATCGCCCCAGTCGCCACCCCGATGACATTCACCAGTGGGCCAGGATAGATGCCGATGACGATGATCCCCACCAACAGCATTCCCAGGACACCACGGCTGAACATCGATACACTCAGGTGAGAGCTATCGTCGGCAGTCACCATATACATCTGCTTCATCACCATCATGTAGTAGTACAGGGATATAAGACTGTTAGCTATCGCCAGCCCTACCAGCCACAGCAGGCCTCCATCGGCTGCCGCGGCGAAGAGGTAGAACTTGGTAGTGAATCCAGCGAAGAAGGGAAGCCCAGCCAGAGAAAAGAGGGATACACTCAGGACCATAGCTACAAAGGGAGACCTATCGGCCAGTCCTGCGAAGTCGGATATCTCCTCTTTGCTCGTCGCGTTATAGAAGATGATAACGCACATAAAAGCGGCCAGGTTTGTAACCCCATATCCGACAAGGTGAAAGATTACGCCATTCGCGGCAAGCGGCGACAGGGCTGCCATGCCCATCAGCAGGTACCCAACTTGCCCTACACTAGAGTAGGCCAGCATCCGTTTGATGTTCTGCTGGGCCAGGGCGACCAGGTTTCCCACCGTCATGGTGAGGGCCGCCAGAATCACCAGAATTATCTGCCAGTCATCAAAGACAGGCATGAAGGCCTGTGAGAAGAGCCGAAGCATGAGCGCGAAGGCGGCTGCTTTTGACCCCACGGCCAGGTAGGCAGTTACAGGCGTGGGAGCGCCTTCGTATACGTCTGGGGCCCACATGTGGAATGGCACCGCGGCGATCTTGAACCCCAGCCCTGCTATGATGAGGACCAAACCAACCAGGACCGCCGAGTTTAGAGGCGTCCCATCCACGAGAAGAGCGGCATGGATCTCCGCGAAGCGGGTGGTGCCCAACATCCCATAAACCTGGCTGATTCCGTATAGAAGTAGCGCAGAGGCGAAGGCACCCAGCAAAATGTACTTGACCCCCGCCTCGCTGGGCTTCAGGCCGTTGCGGCCATAAGAGACCAAGACATACAAACTGAAGCTCAAAAGCTCCAGGGCTATGTATGCGGTCAACAATTCCCCGGAGGAGGCCATGAGCATCATCCCAAGGATGGAGAATAGCAGTATGCCATAGTACTCACCGGGACGACTCAAATGTTTCTTCACGTAGTCCACCGAGGCAAGCACCACCAGCACACCCAGCACCAGGAAGAAAGCCTTGAAGAATAGGGAGAAGTTATCTACCAGGAAAAGACCGTCGTAGAGAGTCGTGTCTTTGTCCCACAGGTAACACAACGAGAGGACAAACACTCCTACCAATCCCACCAGGCTCAACGCTGGTAGGTAGACCTTTTTGTCTTGGGATACAAAAAGGTCTATCCCAAGCACCCCAAAGGCCACGGCAGTGAGGGTGAACTCCGGTGAAAACAGAAGGTAGTTCATCATGTCTGGCTCACTACCCGCGCTAGGATAG
>JASLXI010000121.1 GCA_030740415.1 Dehalococcoidia bacterium | reverse complement strand
AAAGAAGAAGCTACTCCGAAAACCAGCGGTTAGTTGGGATTCGTTGAGACCATGATCCAGCCACTTCCGTCGGGAGTATTGCAACCGGCGAGGGCAGTCTCGGCCCGTATCTTGATCTGCCGTTCGCCTGCTCGGCCCTGAAGCTGCTCAACACTATCGGTGAAGAGAGCCGTGCGGGTGCGTCCGGTCCCGTTGTTCCCGCCGCTGGACAAGAAGGGATGCGGACCTTCCACACGGATATCGCCTGCATAAAAGTCGTGTGCCTCTCCCCGCTTTACACCATGCCACTGGAACGCCTCCAGGAAAAACTGAGTGAACGTCAGGTACCCGTCGTAGGGGTTGAATACGTCCACGTCCTGAGGACCAAGTCCAGATCCTTCCCACACTCTCCGGGCGAGGTTGTCGCAATATCCCTCCACCTCGTCTAGGGTTGGCATCAAACTCCGCGGCTTGCGATTGGACTGTTCATGGCTCAGGATGTAGACAGGCTTTTGATTCATATCCCTGGCGCGCTCGGCGGTGGTGAAGAGGTAGCAGGCGGAAGCATTGACAGGTCTGTCGCAATCGAGCAACTTGAGGGGTTTGTGAATCCACCGCGCTGCCAGGTAGTCCTCGGCGGTGATTTGATACGGCTCATGCAAGGCGTAGAATCCCCACGGGACCATGAGGCCGTTTCTGCGCTGGTTGACGGCGAAGGGGGCCAGCCCTTCGTGGCTCCTGCCGTACCTGCGGCAGTCCATGTTGAAGGCCATGGTCATACGCATCAGCGCCCCGGCGTGGTATCCATAGGGCACCCCCCATTGGCGCCCCCCCTCCGCGTAATCCGAGGCGTTCTCCCCTGCGTGGTGATATCGGCCCTCTATGTTGCCCGTCGGGTACAGCACCAGACAGGTGTTGCAGAGACCATCACCCACAGCCTGGGCTGCAAACCCCATCATCTCCCCGATTTGAGGTGCATTGCCGAAGTATTTGACGTTATTCAGTCCTAACTGGTTGGTAAGCCATTCAGGGGTGACCAAGGTGAGGCCATCCTCTGAGTCGTAGGGTGGGTCGAAGTAGGGTCGCGGTGTCCAGCTCTCCCCCATCGGGTCTGGGCAGGTGATGACGCCGTCGATCTGCTCCGGTGTTACGCCCGCGTCTCCCATGGCCTTCTGAGCTGCTAGGATAGAGTAGTAACCCAAGCTCGTCTCGAACGTCTTTCCGTCCCAGCGCCGATCAGTAGGGGAATGTCCCACCCCAGTGATCGCGACCTTGCCTCGGTGCTCCCAGACCCCTAGCCCTTCTGTCTGTCTCTGCCATCCGGTCCTTGTAGTCATCGCTACTCCTTTCTGCGCATGTCTCCCGTAACAGCACGCGCTGACTAAGCTAGCCTACAACCCGCCACTCCTGAATCAGTTGACCAGGCGCCACCTCCTCATACACAACCTCCACAGGGGCCCCTACTGGAACTTCGTCCACCGGCGTCCCTGGAAGGTTCGACAAGAAGTTGATGTTCGGGTCTTCGTCCAGGGTTATTAGCACTAGATTGTAGGGCTGATCGACCTGCTTCCGACGGATTCGGGAATCGTATGTCACCAAATACTCAAGGATGTGGCCTTGCCCCTCAACCCCACGCCACTCCAGGTGGTCGGCAGAACCACATTTGCCGCACGTACGCTCCGGCGGGTATTGCATCCTGTTGCAAGAGGTACAGTTCTGCAATACGAGCCGCTTCTCATTCACGGCATCCCAAAAGGGCTTGCTTACCTCATCAGGTACCGGTATAGGCTTGGGCATAATTCTCCTCCATGTCCCAGAACTTTCTCTTTACCCGGCGCTAGTCGTACGCCTCGGATCATATTCTTGGCGTCGTAACAATGTCAAGAATATGTAGCGTTCCATGTGGCGCGACGTTCCGAGGTCGAGCACTCTCATCCGGGATGTGAGATACTGCGTCCGATGGATACACTTGTCAGAAGATGATATCACTGGGAGCCTCATTACGTACTTGCCCTCAAATGCGTCGGGCATCGTTTATCTTCAAGGGTTGATATTGACACACCTAATGATTATGCTGACGACGAGTCTGCAATCAACCTATTAACCTTGGCAATTCGGTCCGGTGTTTCACCAGATCCACAGGTGGTGAAACACCGAAGGAGGAACTCCCATGGCTACGATCGCCCACAGAGGCACTTCAGAACCTGGTCAATACAATGTCATTGGCACAAGTCCCATAGGCCAGGACGGAATCGATAAGGTGACAGGCGTCGCCCGGTATGGCGCCGATATCAATCTGCCCGGCATGCTTCATGGTAAGATCCTCGGAAGTCCCCACGCGCACGCACGGATCCGTTCCATCGACCTCAGCAAGGCAGAAGCCGTGCCAGGTGTAAAGGCAGTCGCCACATCCAAGGACTTTCCCATTATCGAAAGGCACAACTCGGGTCCTGTCGCGGGTGGCGCTATCCGTGTGCTCGCAGAAAACAACCTAGCCGACAAGAAAGTGCTGTACAAAGGACATCCGGTGGTAGCCATTGCTGCAACCAGTCCGCACATAGCGGAAGAGGCCCTCAGTCTTATAACGGTGGACTATGAGGTACTACCCACGGTCCTCGGCTGGAGAGAGGCCATGAAGAGAGGAGCGATTCTGCTCCACGAAGATCTAACCGAGAAGTTCTCCGCATCGCGTGCTGGTGCTCCTGAGGATACAGGTAACAAAAGCAATGTAGCCAGTCACCTACAGCTCAAAACAGGCGATGTGGAAAAGGGGTTCAAGGAAGCCGATACCATTCTGGAGCGGGAGTATGACACGCAGACTATCCACCAGGGCTACATTGAACCCTTTGCTTTTACCGCATATTGGGCACCCAATGGTCGTTTAACCATCTGGACGAGCACTCAGGGTATATTCGACGTTCGCACTGCCGTCGCCGAGATTCTAGAGATACCTGAGTCCACGATTAAAGTTGTCCCAATGGAGGTCGGTGGGGCGTTCGGGGGCAAGGGTCCAGCTGGGGAGCCTGTAGCAGCCGTGTTGTCTAAGAAGAGCGGTCGTTCGGTAAGAATGATCATGAGCCGCCAAGAGGTATTCGAGGCTACAGGCCCTTCCTCGGGGACATTTATCACCGTCAAGATCGGTGCCAAGAAAGACGGCACAATCACTGCAGCCCAGTCGAGCATGATCTACGAAGCAGGGGCATATCCTGGATCACCCATGGTTGCTGGGGTCACCTCAGGGCTGAGTGCCTACAAGATAGACAATTTGATGTTGGATGGATACGACGTGGTATGCAACAAGCCGAAGGCAGCAGCCTACCGAGCGCCAGGCCATCCCCAGGCTGCTTTTGCCGTGGAGAGCGCATTGGATGAGTTAGCACAAAACCTGGGCATGGACCCCATGGATCTCCGTTTGAAGAATGTTGCTGTAGAGGGTGATCGTCCAATTACGGGTGTACCCCATGCACATGTTGGACTTAGGGAGGTGATGGAGGCTATCAAGGCCCACTCTCACTACACAGCGCCGCTAGGTGGCCCAAACCGTGCCCGAGGCGTGGCAACGGGATACAGGCTCAACGTTGGTGGTCGCGGCTCGTCAGCTACAATAAATGTCACACCTGATGGTAGTGTTACCCTCTCTACCGGTTCCATGGATCTATCTGGGACTCGGGTATCCTTGGCGATGCAGGTGGCTGAAGTGCTGGGGATTTCCGCCGAAGATGTTAACAGTCAGGTAGGAGACACCGACTCCGTGGGCTGGACGGGCAGATCTGGTGGTAGCCGCACAACCTTTGACACAGGCCGCGCAGCGATAGCTGCAACACGGCAGGTCATCGAACAGATGAGTGCCCGCGCTGCTTTGCTCTGGGAGACGGAATCCGAAGACGTGGAGTTTGCAGACGGGACATTCATCTGCACAAAGAACACCAATGATAAGCTTGGTTTCAAGGAACTTGCCGGCAGACTCATGGCCACCGGTGGCCCAGTTACCTGTTCTGCAATGGACTCCCAGGCAGGAGTAGGAGGAGCACTGGCAGGAAACATCTTCGATGTGGAGGTAGATCCAGAGACAGGCAAGGTGGAAATACTGCGCTCGACCGCGTTCATGGATGTTGGGCAGGCGGCCCATGTCGCAAGTGTCGAAGGGCAAATGCAGGGAGGCACCCTCCAAGGCGTTGGCTGGGCCTTGAGCGAAGAGTACTTCTTCACGCCTGAGGGTGCTATGACTAACACCAGCTTCTTGGACTATCG
>JASLXI010000120.1 GCA_030740415.1 Dehalococcoidia bacterium | reverse complement strand
CCACCTTCACCGCCAGTATGGGGTCTACTTCTTCAGCCAGCACCGCGGTATCCTCTATCTCCCACAGAGTAGACAGCGGTTGTCGAAAACCTTCCGCCTCTACGCTCATTAAGACTTCATCCATGCCGTACCTGGTGAAGACTCCATGTCGAGGCAGGGCCATGGTAAAACTCAAGATGCCGGGGATGGTAATGCGCACCTCTTTTTGCCAGGATACTCTGTAGGTCCCGGCTGTGTGAAAGAATCCGGAGAGTCCGCATCCAAGAGCCTTCAGGCCCAGTGGCCTAGGCTGTATGCCCAAACGAGCAGCCCTTTCCAGGAAGCTGTCGATTATCCCTTGTCCAATGGCTTTTTGTGCATTCCGTGGTGCAAATACAACGCTTGACCCTACCTGATTAAACGTTACCATAACTACCTCCATCGGAGCTTTTTGTATATGTATATGCCGCAAAGGGATTTGACAGTGCCCTACAGTTTAGATCACGGCAAGGGATTAGGATAGTGCCCCGACTAAACCGTAATCTACGTAATACTTCCGAGAAGACGCATATCAACATGGCACGAGCACGTTTTCTTGAATCGCAACATGTCGCCCTGTATACTCCTGTTATGGAACGATGCCAAGTCACCGTACGAGTTCCAGCCACGTCGGGCAATCTTGGCCCCGGCTTCGATTGCCTGGGCATGGCCCTGGACTGGTGGAATGACGTTCACATGAGCATATCTTCAACCCCAGAAATCAATGTCCTGGGAGAGGGCGCTGATGCCCTAAGCACTACGGAGCACAACCTGGTATATCAATCTGCTCAGGCCCTCTTTCGAGAAGCGGGAGAAACCCCTCCACCCCTGTCCATTTCGTGCGAGAACCGAATACCCCTGGCCCGGGGTCTTGGGAGCAGTGCCGCCGCCATCGTGAGTGGCCTTCTGGCGGCAAACGCCCTGTGCTCGCACCCCCTCGATCAGCAGTACCTCCTGAACTTAGCTGTGCGACTGGAGGGTCACGCCGACAACGTGACGCCAGCCCTGTTGGGTGGCTGCCAGGTGGTAGTCCAGGACGATGATAGAGTCATCCCAGATGCCGTGCCAATGGCTCCTGATCTGGGAGCAATAGTTTTTGTGCCCGACCTGCCCATGCCCACCAAAAAGGCAAGGGCTGTCCTTGCTGAAAAAGTAACCCGTAAAGATGCGGTATATAATATGGGGAGGGTGGCCTTGCTGGTAAACTCCCTGTCCAGTGGCCGATTCGAAAATCTGCGGGTGGCTACTCAGGACCGCCTGCACCAGCCCGCTCGGGAGAAGATATTCCCCGCCATGAAGTACATCTTTCGCGCCGCCCGGGATGCCGGAGCAGCGGGGGTGTTCCTATCAGGAGGTGGCTCCAGCGTCCTGGCCCTGGCAACCTCCAAGTTTATGACCATCGGCTTCGAGATGGCTGATGCCGCGGACAAACTGGGGCTTTCAGGCAGTGTCAAGGTAACAAGTCCCTCCTCCCTGGGTGCCTATGTTGTGTCGGAGGAGTAATGGAGTCGTACATGACTAGCTTGATCGTCCAGAAATACGGCGGTAGTTCCCTGGCCGACGCCGAGAGAATCAGGGCCGTAGCGCGCCGCATTGCCCGGTCCAAGGATGAAGGGAACCAGGTGGTAGTGGTGGTCTCCGCTATGGGCAATACCACCGACGACCTCATTCGCCAGGCCAATGCCATAACGGAGAAGCCAGACGAGCGCGAACTGGCCCTCCTTCTTTCAACGGGGGAAATCGCCTCCTCTACGCTGGTCACAATGGCACTTCGCTCGCTGGGATACAAGGCCATCAGCCTCAGCGGAGGGCAGGCTGGCATACGTACCGACACGGATTACAGTCGGGCCAGAATAATAGACGTCGACCCCCAACGCATCTTGAAGGAACTACGGGAGGATACCATTGTTATCGTCGCCGGCTTTCAGGGGATTACCGAGGATATGGAAATCACCACCCTTGGTCGGGGAGCATCGGACACTACGGCAGTGGCCCTCGCCGCCGGTTTGGAGGCGAAGGTCTGCGAAATATACACCGATGTGGACGGCATCTACACCGCCGATCCCCGGATTGTGCCGGATGCCCGAATACTAACTGAGATAGCGTATGAGGAAATGCTGGAGCTGGCAAGTCATGGGGCAAAAATGCATCCCCGCTCCATCGAGTTGGGAGCCATGTACAGCATACCCATTCTGGTGACCTCCAGCTTCACAGATACACCCGGAACCCTTATTCACTGAGAGGCCCATATGGAAACTAGAAACCGAGTCCGAGGAATAGCCCACAATAAGAACGTGGCAAAAATAACCGTACTGGGCGTGCCGGATCGCCCCGGAATATCCGCGACCCTATTTGAACCCCTGGCTCAAAAAGGAATAAGCGTAGACACCATTGTCCAGAACGCCAGCGTGGAGCGCATCACCGACCTCACCTTCACCGTGGCCCGGGAAGACCTGGAGGCCGCTATGGAGATTATGGAGCCCGTGGCCGAGAGCATGGGAGCCAGGGACTGCATCAGCAACGCTTACCTTGGGAACGTCAGCATCGTGGGGACCGGTATGCAGCACAACCCGGGTTATGCAGCGCGCATGTTTCGCTCCCTGTATGAAGCCGATGTGAACATCGAGATGATAACCACCTCGGAGATACGCATAACCTGCATCGTAGCCGAGGATCGAGTCGAGGACGCAGTGCGTGCATTGCATGAGACCTTCCAACTGGATCAGGTCGACTAGATTCGATGGAAGGTGGACTGACTCTTTGGCACAGCCATTTATCTCCATCGTGATCCCCGCCTACAACGAGGAGACACGGATTGCCCAAACCCTGGACACCGTCATTAGGTATGTAGAAGGCCAGGACTATTCCTGGGAAGTGGTGGTAGCCGACGACGGCAGCGAGGACGAGACCGCACGTTTGGTGGAATCCGCCGCCGAAGCAAACCAGGGAATACGCCTGCTCAGGATCAGCCACGGTGGAAAAGGGTGGGCAGTGCGGAGCGGTATGCTGGAGGCACAGGGGCAGTACAGGTTTCTCGCCGACGCCGACCTCTCCATGCCTATTGAACACCTGGTGAGGTTTCTACCGCCTCATCTCGCCGATTTCGAGGTCGCTATCGGCTCCAGGGAAGCCTCCGCTGCCCGCCGATTCCACGAGCCTTTGAGACGCCACCTCATGGGACGCGCGTTCAACCTCATGGTGCGCCTGCTGGCCGTGAAGGGCTTCACCGATACCCAATGCGGCTTTAAGTGCTTTGAGGCCAACGCCGCGAAGACCCTCTTCCCCATGCAGCGAGCCCAGGGATTCGGCTTCGACGTTGAGATTCTCTTCTTGGCCCAGAGACTGGGTATGCGCATCAAAGAGGTGCCCATCGACTGGTACTATCATGAAGGAAGCAAAGTAAAGCCCATCAGAGACAGCTTCCTAATGTTAAAGGACCTGCTTTCTGTGCGATGGAACTCCATCAAGGGCACGTACGGGGACCTCTCTCGTAAAGCTCGTAAGCCTCAGACACCCATCTCCGAAGTGAAGAGGACCTCCGATAATCCGGATGCACCCGACTGACTCCTTTTTCAGAGCTTCATCATTCCATTAGCCCACGCCATCCCCTGATAGGATCGATGTTGGCACATACAGATCTGCTCCATTTCCGGGACACTTTCCTAGCTAAAGTCGGCCACCGAACCCCACGGAATCCAAAGGATGCACGTAAACCGAACAAGAATAGGATGGCAATAGATAGCAATGAGGGATTGCGCATCCCTTGACAGCGGGTATATAATTCTCGTCCTTATCACACGCTCAGAGCATTGGACATGAACCCAGACAGCGAAGACAAAGCGCGTATAAAGAGAGACAAGGCCAAGAACGCCATTGCTCTTGCTCTGGCAAGTCGCTGGGCAGAGGCTGTGACCTTAAATCGCGAAATCGTCAGCGATTTTCCAAGGGATGTGGAGGCATACAACCGCCTTGGAAAAGCCCTGTCGGAGTTGGGGCGGTACAAAGAGGCCAAGAATGCCTTGCGCCAGACTCTAGAGATATCTCCAGCCAACAGCATCGCCAGAAAAAACCTGCAAAGACTGGCGCAGCTTAACAAAGAGGCAGCCATACCCAAGCAAGGCTCCAAGGTAACGCCTGAGCTCTTCATAGAGGAGCGCGGAAAGTCCGCTACCATCTCGCTAAAGAAGCTACCCACAGATGGAGGCCACTTGCGCATGGCAC
>JASLXI010000011.1 GCA_030740415.1 Dehalococcoidia bacterium | reverse complement strand
CCAATTGTGCAGCTGCGTCAGCCAAGTTTAGCGATTTCGACACTTGGTTTGGTATCGAGCAGGAATACACTTTTTTCCAAGGTAACGCTCCTCTAGGTTGGCCTGAGGGTGGTTTCCCGGCACCGCAGGGTGACTATTACTGTGGCGTGGGGGCGGATGTGATATTCGGCAGGGATATTGTCGAAGAACACATGGATGCTTGTATAGCCGCTGGTCTGCATTTGGCAGGAATCAACGCAGAAGTGATGCCTGGCCAATGGGAGTTTCAGATTGGTCCTGTATCTGCCCCACAGGTTGGTGATGAGTTGTGGATAGCTAGATGGTTGCTTTCTAGGATAGCCGAAGGTTATGACGTAACAGTCTCATTGGCTGCCAAGCCGATCCCTGGTGATTGGAATGGCGCTGGAGCACACACAAACTTTTCAACTAGGCAAATGCGTGAAAACTACGACGCATGTGTGGCAGCTGCTGAAGCGCTGGGAGAGAAGGCTGCGCTTCATATAGCCAATTATGGGGCCGGGATAGAGGACAGATTGACAGGACAACATGAAACGAAAAGTTATAAGGAATTTTCGTACGGTGTATCTGACAGGGGTGCGTCCATACGAATACCTTGGCAGGTAGCCAGAGACAAGAAAGGTTATATTGAAGACCGCAGACCGAATGCCAATGTCGACCCGTATATAGCCACCCGCCTGATCATAGAAACTGTCTGCGGGGCAGCGTCAAAGTAAGGTACGCGCTGAGGGGATGCAGAGGCCTCGGTATGTGTTCAGTCTATTGAAGTATCGAGGCTGATGCACCACTTTGATCCTGGTCAGCTGTTTCATTGTACGTCAAGAAGTTGTCCTGAACATGTATTGTTGTTCTAATGTCCATAAACATCACTTCACCTTCCTCGCCTAGAAGGTAAGGGTAGTCTTGGAAGCACTCCAGATATATGTGAAGACCATACACCGCAGGTTATGACCTGCTCCACCGTTCCTCCATCTCCACCACGGTGACTCCGGCATCCCCCTCTCCTATATTCCCATCTCTATAGCCCTTCACCAGAGGGTGCGCTGATAGCACCTCTCGCACCACGGCCCTGAGGGTCCCCGCTCCCTTTCCGTGAACCACCCTAACGGTGATCAGGCCTGCAACAAAAACCTCATCTAGGTAACGGTCCAGCCTATATAACGCCTCTTCCACGGGCAAACGACGCAGATAAATCTCGGGGCCGGGATCAGCCTTCTCATCTGGCGACCTACCTACCACTAAGAACCATCCAACACTTCCTTACAGGTTGTTTTCTCCACCCCGGAAGGGATATTGCGCTCAGATCGTTCTTGGTAGCATATCAGTTAGGTTATCGTCATTCCAGCCTACACCGGAAATCCAGCGAGTATCTCACTTATGTTCGCATCCTGGACACTAGCCCCCATTCGCTAGCACCGCAAAACGAAACACTCACCAGCATTCTACGAACCTTGGCAATCAGGCGCCTCATGGAGTCTACTAAGTGTACGTCTCGAGTAACTGCAAGCCACAGTGGACACTCGCCGGATAGGAGTCTCATTTGAAGGATGACACGAAGAGATAGGGTGGCTCTCGTTTGTGTACAGGAAGGTCACTCTGGGTGTTTCTTGTTCCTACTCCAGCAGGTATCCTGGCTGCTCTCTTATCTCCTCATGTCACACCATGCTTCGAAGTGACGATTTACTAGGTAGAACAGTCCATTAAAACACTAGTACATGCTTGTGGGTGGAGGGTTCACCCTGATGCAGGGCGTGCCCTGCTATAATACATCGTATGTACTTATGGGTGCGGGGCATAGCGACTGGTACAGGTGGTAAGACCCTGGGCATCTTACTAAGCCTAGGACTGGGATGGCTCGCCAGTCGGGGTCTCGATTGGCAGGAGGTCTGGAAGGCTCTCGCAGGCCTGCGGCTTTACGTGGTCGTTCTGGCACTGCTTGTATTCCTCCTCAGTAACCTTACCAGGGCCTACCGGTGGCAATTGCTCTTCTACCAGGAGCGTATATCGGTATTCAGACTATTCATGATCGAGAATATCGGTCTTGGCCTGAACAACTTGTTGCCGGTGCGCATCGCTAGCGAGGCTATCCAGTTCGCTCTTTTGACCCTCAGGGACAAGATCAGCCGCGGCACAGCCCTAGCTACCCTTTGTATGACTCGCATAATGGACATATGGGCATCCACCCTTCTTCTGTCCATAGGCCTCTTCTTTGTCCCGGGAGCGGGGCAGCTCGCCCGATACTCCGCCGGTGGTTTACTATTCTCCCTCTTGCTTCTAATGCTGGTGAGATTCCTGGCCTGGGGTAGCCAGGGACTCCCTCTAATGGAGCGGCTCCCCCTGTTACGGGCCTTCGCCGCGTCCGTAGCCCAGCTGGAGCAAAGGAAGGCCAGACTGGTCGCCTCCCTAGCAGTCAGCCTATCCCAGTGGCTTGTACTGGGCACCAGCGGCTGGATCGTAGCCCGCGGCATGGATATCCCTCTCTCCCTGGCCCAGGCAACACTGGTCATTCTGGCCACCATCTTCGTCGCCACCTCTGTCCCGGCCGTTCCCGGGGCCATCGGCACCTTCGAGGCCACAATGGTATACACGATGGCCGCCTTCGATATCGACAGAAACCTGGCCTTCCCATACGCTCTGGTGATGCACGCGCTTCTATTTCTCCCTTCCACCCTTCTGGCCGCGTTCCTCTTGCCCAGAGAGGGGCTTGGCTCCCTGAGGGAGATTCGCGCACAAGCCCAGGCCTGGACAGATAACCCACCGACAGATCACGGTCAAAAGAGGTAGCTCTTAATGCCATCGCGTCTAACCACAAACCTCGTCCTTCCCGCCATCGTGCTCCTCATGACCCTTGCATGCACGAGAAGTGCCACACCCGTATCAACCCCCACCCAGATAGGCACGGGCACTCCCCAGCCATCGACAACACCCATGCCCACATCCGCGTCGCCGTCCAAGGAACTGAACCTGGTATCTCCTATAGCCGTTCCCCACTGGGACGTACACCTATCACCGTCTCCAGTTCTCGCATCCTGGGGTCCAGGCATCGTCTACAGTCGCCTGCTGCGCTTTCGGTCCGGTCCCGAGGTCGCGACTCCCAACGCAGCCACTGAATGCGACTTGTGTGAAAGCTGGCAGCAGGTGGACTCCACCACATATCTCTTCCACCTGAAGGAGACCGTCCTCTGGCAGGATATACCTCCCGTGTTCGGAAGAGAGCTGGTCGCCCAAGACATAGTCTTCAGCCTTCAACGACAGGCAAACCCCAGCTACCCCAACGCTCCTCTATTGCGGTCTATTCAATCGGTTGAGGCCGAAGGCAAATACACTCTAAGGATAACCCTGAAGGCCCCCAATGCCGATTTCCTCGCCGGTCTCGCCAGCGGCTTCACAAAAATAGTGGCACCGGAGGCCGTGAGCCTCAATGGCGACCTTAGAGATGGACCGGTCATAGGAAGCGGCCCCTGGCTCTGGGATGGCACCAGGGATGGCCTTGGCTACTTCTTCAAGGCCAACCCCCACTACTACGAAAGCGACCTGCCCCAGCTCGACCGACTCAACATCCTTGTACTCGTGGATGGGCCGACAGGCATCGCCGCCTTCCGCACCAAGAAAGTAGACCTGATAGAATCCCCCTCTGAAGAGTTCGATATCATCAGAGAGGACCACCCGGATGCGCACTTTCTGCTCTACAGAGAGGCAGGGACAGGGCTGGAGCTAGCACTAAAGAGCAACTCACCGCCCCTAGACAATCTTCAGGTACGAAAAGCGGTCCTCAGCACCCTGGATCCCTGGGAGGCCATAGACACCGTATGGGACGGCCTTGGCTTCGTCACCCAGGGAATGCCCGTCGCCAACCCTGACTGGCTCCTGCCCGAAGAAGAGCTTAGAACATACCTAGCCAGTACCGCTAGGGCCAGAAACCTTCTCGCCGGGGCCTCCCCGTCCTTCACCCTTACCATTGCCGACTACGGCGATACCTATCTGGAGTACGGGCGACATCTGGCCGAGCAGCTTGAGGTCGTGGGGTTCCAGGTAATCCTGAGCATCGTCAACCCCACGGACTACCCTCAAGAGGTATGGTACGACGGCGACTATCAGGCCTTCATTGGCCCAATCGCCCCCATAACCACACCCAACATGTACTTATTCTCGGTCCTCCACGGCCAGGGAGCCTGGAACACCCACGCCTACAGCGACCTTACCCTAGACTCCCTTATCGAGGAGCAGGCGATAACCCTGGATCCGTCCGATCGTCAAGAACTCGCCCTAGAGATACAGCGCCATGTCATGGACAAGGCGGTGAGATTCATGCCCGTGACTAGGGTATCCACCTGGGTCTGGTGGCCCAGGGTAAAAGACTTCTACCCCAACCTCACCTCCAGCGAGTACTTCCACCTGGCCCGACTTCGAGTTGAGCCGTAGATTAAGCAGAATGACTCTAAAGTGGAAGAGTGCCCCCATAGGAGCCCCGTGGGCAGGCAGGCTTCTGAGAATGGCTTATTGGCCTGTGCCTGTGTGAAAGCCAAGAAATCGAACTGACCAGGCGACTGACCGTATTCAGTAATGGGAGCAGTAGTTTCACTGCGATGTTGTGTCCCGTGATTTGCGAGGTGTACCAAGTAGTGCCATAGAAGATATCCTTCGGCTCTTAACGTCCGAACCCGAGTGGCCACCCGGGTAGGTCAGGACCCAAGACCATGTTCATGTCTGTTAGACCCTCAAGGCATATTCCCATCGCCGTTCCTTCTTGGCGTCTTTGATGTTCAAGGCTTTCAAGCGTGAGGAGTACCGTCCCCATCAGAGGCGTGAAGGTGGTATCTTCAAACCGAGCCCGCCACAGATGGTCGGCATCGATGAGGTGAAGTAATATCCCGCGCAAACTTTCATATGGTAGTTTCGCCGTTGTCTCTTATTCCTCTGATGTCACTCTTCGTGCTGCGTCGAAGATTTGGCCGTTTGCCCAATAGTCGTATTCCTGGAGCGCCTTTATATCACTGATATTCACTGTGGTTCCTCCGTCTCAAATGAAGGGGCGATAGAAACATGCCTTGCCACACTCTACTCAAGAGAGTCCAGAACGTGAGAAAAAAGCGCGTGTGTTTGTGTGGATGCAGCACTGTGCCCTGCTGCGGGATCACACCCTGCACTAGCCCCGCTGTACCAGCCAGTCCAGCATCTGCACGTCCACCTCCTCGCCCGCCTTCATCACTGGAACGTCCTCTGGGCAGATGGCCAGGCCATTGGCAAGCGCCATAGAGGTGAGAATTCCCGATCCCTGGTCTCCCGTCAAACGGGCGTAGTAGCGCCCATCCCTGTGTGTAATAATCGCTCGAGCGTACACCCGTCGCTCATCCCCATTGACTATGTCGTCCTCAAGCACCGCTCGCACCGTGGGCTTCTCCAGGTCCTTGCGTCCCAACATCTTCAGTATGGCAGGACGCACCATCTCCTCAAAGGCAACTAGAGCGCTTACGGGGTTCCCCGGTAGGCCGACATGAGGAACCTTTCTGCCCCCGGGCGCCGGAAAGACACCGAAGGCCAGGGGCTTGGCCGGCCTCATCCTGACCGACCAGAAATCGATCTCTCCTCGGCTCGCCAGCACGTCCTTCACGATATCGTAGTCTCCCCTGGATACCCCAGCGGAAGTCAAGAGCATGTCGGCCGCTAGTCCCTCCTCCAGCTTGTCGTTCATGGACTCCAGATTGTCCTCTGCTATGCCAACTACCTTGGGAATGCCACCGTAGCGGAGGATAGCCGCAGCTACGCTGTAGGTGTTGCTATCGTAGATCTTACCGGCAGAAACAGGCTCTCCCGGTCCCATAAGTTCATCGCCGGTGGCTATGACAGCCACCACAGGACGGCGGATTACCTCCACCGTATCTCTCCCGAGGGACGCCAACACCCCTATCTCCGATGGGCGCAGAAGCGTACCCTTCTTGAGCACCATCTGGCCCTTTTGTATATCCTGCCCCGCGGGCCGCAGGTTGGAGCCTCTTGGAACGTCGACCTTGACCTTAATATCAGTTATCTCCAGGGGCCCAATGCCCCGACCCTTCATCTCGAACTCGTCGGTCTCCTCAAAGGGCACCACCGTGTCCGCCCCGGGTGGTATCGGAGCACCGGTCATTATCCGCACCGCGGCCCCATCAACCACCTCCTGTTCTGGAAGCTGTCCCGCGGCCAGATAGCCAATGACCCGCAGTTCCTTGGGCCCGTCGTGGGTTGCCCCAGCGATGTCTCCGTAAAGCACAGCATATCCGTCCATCGCGGAGTTGGTCAGTGGAGGAATATCCAACGTTGATACCACGTCCTCGGCCAACACCTGGCCCAGGGCCTCCAGGAGGGACTTACGCTCCGCCTCCAGGGCCTGGAACATATCCAGAATCCGCTCCTGGGCCTCCTCAACGCTCAACATATAGGGCATACCCTGATTCAGGTCTGGATTCATATCTATTACTCTCTAAGGCTCCTCACGCCATCGCTGGGAAAGACATTCTCGAACCTAACAAGCAGATCAGACTGTCCACCTGATATTGTTCTCAGGCGAGTCCACCGGCAGACGATACGCCACCCGGAAGTCATCGTAACCGCCCGATGCCTCCGCCCAGTTGATATCGAACTCCTGCACCTTCGCGCCCGGAGGCCCCTCGTTTATATGGCCCAGAAGCTCGTCCAGGCTTTCTCGTTCTCCTTCCGCCACCACCTCTACAGCGTTGCCTTCCGGCAGGTTGCGCACATACCCCTTCAGGCCGAGGCTCTGTGCTTTGCGTAACACAAAGTAGCGGAACGATACCCCCTGCACACGACCACGCGCCACGGCATAGAGCCCCTCATCCTTTGCCACACTAATCCGATGGCTCCTCTCCCCGTCGTGACCTCTTCCTCTTCACAACTTCAACATCTACCGATGGAGACAGTGCCTCCACCTTAACAGGTCGGCTCGTCTTCTTGGTCTTCTTGGGCTCCCTTTGCCTCTTGTCCCGACCACCCATGGGATACCTCCTGACATTGCCGAGTCTTCATATCTAGTTTATCAGGACAAAACTACCCCAGTAAAGTCGTCCTGCCTCTAGTGTTCGACGCTCTATTACAACAAGAGAGCAAGATCGTCTACCTAAGTCATGTGTAACAAGGAACCACATGGATGACCTTACATGTTGTGGCAGCATAATCGTATAATTGATGTATCAAAGACCCTATGCCAGGAACTACCCCGTCATGAGCTTGTATCTAGTCAGCATCTACGCCCATATCATCGCCTCAGTGCTATGGATAGGCGGGATGCTATTCCTGGGCCTGGTGATAGTGCCCATCGTCCGGACCCTTCAGCCCCCTGGCTCTGGAGCCCCCCTGATCAGAGCGGTGGGTAGAAGGTTCCAGCCCATGGCCTGGGTATGCATTGGTATCCTTCTTGTCACCGGCCTGATAAACCTAGAGCAATGGGGCTACTCCCTACTCGACCTGGTTTCTCCAGATCTGCTAGACACCGAGTTCGGAAGAGTCCTGGCCGTCAAACTCAGCGTCGTCCTCGCCATAATAGTCCTCAGTACTCTCCACGACTTCGTCCTTGGCCCGCAGCTGGCACGCTCCATGGAAGCCCTGGCGCTTGCCGGCAAACGTCCACCTACCTCGACAGCCCTCCAACGCCGGCGTCTTTCTCTCTTGGCCCGCCTCAACGCGCTCCTCGCACTGGTAGTCCTGGCCCTCTCCGTAATACTCGTTCGCGGCCTGCCTTAACGAAGCTTGCCCGAAGGCCGCCTGAAAGAACCCGTTGTTATGCTAGAAACCTCGCACCAAGTTATGGGTGCAGGGTTCACCCTGCTGCAGGACACGCTCTGCTATAATACATCTCATATATTTACCGGTGCAGAGCCTGCCCTAAGCCTGTCGAAGGGGCATACCCTGCTGGAGGCGCATATTGCCAGAGCTATCTCCTGAGTCCCTGCGCAGCATCTGTGACGACTCCTGCCTGGAGTTCGAGACCACAGCGGACCTATCGCCCTTGCAAGCTATCATAGGGCAGCAGCGCGCTGTCCAGGCCCTGGAGTTCGGCTTGGACATCGAAGAGAAGGGCTTCAACATATACGCCGCCGGCCCCCTGGGCACCGGAAAGACCACCGCCATAACCGCCTTCTTACAGGAACTGGCTAAGTCCAAGGAACCGCCACCCGATTGGTGCTACGTCCAGAACTTTAGGGACCCCAGTCAACCCCGTGCCTTGCAGTTGCCCACCGGCAGAGGAAGAGACCTCCAGCGAGACATGAGAAACCTGGTACATGAAGCAGCGCGCGTCATCACCCGGTCCTTTGAGAGCGAGGATTATTCACAACGTAGGGAGGACATGACCCAGAACTTCCGTAGAGAGAGGGAGCACCTCTTCAGCACCCTCAACGACCGCGCCAGAGACGAGGGATTCCTCCTTCAGACAACCTCCGCGGGTCTGGCTCTCATCCCCCACAAAGACGGCAAGCCCATGACCGAAGAGGAGATGGCCGCCATACCCACCGCCGAGCGGGAAAAGCTGACCCAGTTACGAGAGGGGCTGGAGAGCGATCTCAAACAGGTCTTCAACCAGGTGCGAAATGGCGAGCGCCTCGTCTACGAGCGCATACGGCAGATGGACCAGGAGATAGTCCGTTTCGCTCTGGACTTCCTCATCCAGGAGCTAAGAGAAAAGTACGACCTCATCAGCCAGGTCGGAGTCTATCTGGATGAGGTGGAGTCGGACATGGCCGAAAACGTCGACCTATTTCGGACCAAGCCCTCGGAGGAGCAGACCTCCATTCCTGTGGCCCCTCCCGCAGACCCCAATTACACCATGCGACGTTATGAGGTCAACGTCATCGTAGACAACTCCGAGATTCAAGGGGTACCCGTAGTCGTCGAAGTGAACCCCACCCATACCAACCTCCTAGGCCACATGGATAAAGAGGCCCAGTTTGGAGCGCTCCAGACCGACTTCACCATGATACGCCCCGGGGCTCTCCACCGGGCTAACGGCGGCTACCTGATCATCAGAATAGAGGAGATACTGCGCAACGCCCTGGCTTGGGAAGGACTGAAACGCTCCCTCAAAGAGCAGAAGATAATCATCGAAGAGTTGGCGGAGCGCATGGGCTTCTTGACCACCAAGGGCCTGACGCCGGAACCCATATCCCTGGACGTGAAAGCTATCCTCATAGGCAACGCCATGCTCTACCACACCCTCTACATGCACGACCCGGACTTTGTGGAGCTATTCAAGGTCAAGGCCGAGTTCGACAGCACCATGGAGCGCACCGAGGAGAATATCAAAAACTACGCCGCCTTTGTCTGTGCCCTGTGCAATAAGGAGAACCTGTTGCAGATGGACAAGTGGGGTGTAACCAAGCTGGTGGAGCACAGCTCCCGCCTGGCAGAGGACCAGACCAAGCTCTCGACACGTTTCGCGGAGATAAGCGACATCATCCGTGAGGCCAGCTATTGGGCCAAGAAGAACGGCGCATCGTGCATCAATGCCGACCACGTGAACAGGGCAATTGAAGAGAAGGTCCACCGCTCAGATCTTATCCGAGACAAAATAGTAGAGATGATTCAGCGGGGCACCATCGACATAGACACTGTGGGCGAGGCTGTAGGGCAGATTAACGGCCTGGCCGTCATCGGCCTTGGCGACTTCGCCTTCGGACGCCCCGGACGCATTACCGTGTCCGTCGGCGCTGGCCGCGAGGGCCTGATCGACATTGAACGGGAATCCGAACTCGGAGGACGGCTCCACACCAAGGGCGTCTTGATCCTCGGAGGATACTTAGCCGACAAGCTGGCTGGGGACATTCCCATGTCCCTGGTGGCCCGCCTCACCTTCGAGCAAAGCTATGAAGAGATCGATGGCGACAGCGCCTCCAGTGCAGAACTTTATGCCATCCTCTCACACCTTGCAGACCTGCCCATCAAGCAGGGCATCGCCGTCACGGGCTCAGTCAACCAGAAGGGCCAGGTCCAGCCTATAGGCGGCGTAAACCACAAAATCGAGGGCTTCTTCAACGTCTGCCAGGCCAAGGGCCTCACCGGGGAGCAGGGGGTGATGATACCTGCCAGCAATGTCGAGCACCTCATGCTTCGAGAGGAAGTGGTGGAGGCCGTGCAGCAAGGCCAGTTCCACATCTACTCGGCCAGTACCATAGACGAAGGCATCGAGATTCTGACCAGTGTCAAGGCCGGCTCCCTCCAGCCAGACGGCTCCTTTGAGGAGGGATCGGTCAACCAGCGAGTCTCCCAACGACTCCATGACATGGCCGGCAGCCTGCGCAACTTTATGCGCAGCCATTCAGAAGAGGAGCAAGAGGAAACATCCCAGAACCAGTCCCCAAAGCCTCCGGACAGCGACTAGTGTTCTGTCTGTGAGATTTGG
>JASLXI010000119.1:3996-4252 GCA_030740415.1 Dehalococcoidia bacterium | reverse complement strand
TACTAGAATCGTATTCGAGGGTCCAGCCAGCCGTAGGTGAGGTCTACCATCAGATTGGTCAACACGATCCACACTGCGAAGAATAGGACTAGGGTTTGCACCACAGGGTAATCCCACCTGCTCAGGCTATAGATCAGGTATTGCCCAATTCCGGGTAGCAGGAAGATGCTCTCTAGGATTACGGAACCACCAAGAATCCCCGCAATCTGGATGCCGATGATGGTGACCACGGGCAGCATGGCATTTTTCATGGCGT
>JASLXI010000119.1:0-3983 GCA_030740415.1 Dehalococcoidia bacterium | reverse complement strand
ACCCAGTACCCTAGACCCTTGGCATGCGCGGTCCTGATATAGTCCTGCCGTAAGACTTCCAGCATAGTGGATCGCATCATCCTAGCCTTGGTGGCCATGGATGATGTGCCCAGGGCGAAAGCCGGCCAGAAGAACATTCCGAGATTCGTGACAGGGTTCGAAAATATGGACACATATTCCAAGCGCGGGCTCCAGTTGAAGTAAATCATCCCTCCCAGGATCACCATGGTGGCGATCCAGAAATTGGGTATGGACAAGCCCAGCAGGGAAAATATCCGGATAGCATAGTCCACGGGGCCGTCCTGCTTCAGGGCCATCAATATCCCTGACGGTATCCCTAACACAACTGAGATCACCAGCGTCAGTATCGAAAGCTCTAGGGTCAAAGGCAATTTTCTCCGGACCTCGCCCCATATGGGCTTGCTGTCGACAAGCGAATTGCCCCATCGTAGGGTGACAAAGTCCGTCATCCAAGAGGCATATTGCACGGGTAAAGGCCGATTCAAGCCTAGCTGCTGACGCAGCAGTTCGGCGGTCTCCTCAGAGTAGAACGCGTCCTCCCCACCCAGGATAACGTCCACCACATCCCCAGGGGCTATACGCATGATGGCGAAGACAATTAACGACACCAGCACTGCCGTAATCCCCCCCAGCCAAAGCCTTCTAAGTGTGTACTGTATCATGGCCCCTCCTAGCTATCCATTGTCACCGAAACGTAATGGCAGATTATATCACCATTTTGCCTTCTTGGCCCGCTAGAACATCACGTCTTTGATACACTTACTTCAAGGTATCCTTCCAGGGGTACTTTAGGCGTGGGCCCCTGGTACAGTCAGATTGTCCATAATTGACGTAATAATCCTAGAACCGTCCATGCCGCGGGCGCGGGCCTCGGGCGTAAGAATCAGACGATGAGCCAGAACAGCCACTGCCAGCTCCTTAACATCGTCGGGAACAACGAACTCACGGCCTCTAATAAGAGCCAAGGCCTGGGAGGTCCTGAATAGGGACAGAGACCCTCTATGAGAGGCCCCCAGCACTATATCCTGGTGTTGGCGTGAGGCCTGGGTCAAAGAGACTATGTATTCACGTACAAGGGGGTCTACAAAGATTCTTTTAGTCTCCTCCTGCACGTATATCAACTTCTCCGGTGTCGTAACAGCGGCCACATCATAGATGGGATTGTGTGTCTCCTGCCGCCCGATGATGTCCATCTCCTGCTCAAAGCTCGCATATCCTAGTGTGACTCGGATAGTGAACCGGTCTAGCTCGGCCTCGGGAAGAGGAAAGATGCCGTGGTATTCCACCGGATTCAGGGTAGCAATAATAAAAAATGGTCTGGACAGGTCATACGTCACGCCGTCCACGGTAACCCGGTGCTCCTCCATGGATTCCAGCAAAGCGGCTTGGGTTTTGGAGGGAGCCCGATTGATTTCGTCGGCTAGGACGACCTGTGTCATAAGGGGACCCGGCCTGAATTCGAATTCCCCCGATTTCTGGTTGTACATGTTGACGCCGGTTATATCGCTGGGCAGAAGGTCAGGCACAAACTGGATGCGCTTGAAGCTACACCCTGAAGACAAGGCTATCGCTTTGGCAAGTGTGGTCTTTCCAAGGCCCGGCACATCTTCAATGAGCAGATGCCCCTGTGAGATAAGGGCGACCATACTCAACTCGATAGCCCGTTCCTTGCCTACAATGACTCTCTTTATGTTGCCCAGCAGTTGATGCGCAATCTCTGATACTTCGGCTAGTTGATTCAAACAGTCCTCTCAAAGCCCGGTTTCTTGAGTTTCTTGATATGAAACAAGTGTACACGACAGGGCAACGGAATGTAACCCAAGACACAGACAAGAGGACGAAATTACCCGAGGGCAATACTGACTCATGGAGCTTGTCTCAGGTGGATCGTGAGGGTTCTCTTTATACGCCGCCAAGCCCAGATCAGACGCAGCTCTTCCATAGCGGTAGGGTCAACAGCGCCATACCGTTGACGGACAAAGCTATTGGATACAAGGTCTATATCGCCGCGCGCATCAGGAATGAGCATTGAGAGGCTGTGAGAGAACTCCAAGGCCGTTTGCGATGGGGGTGAAGGATGACCCAGGAAGGTGGCCAAGCGATAGACTCTTTGGAAGACCGTCTGCCCCAACCCCAGTCCACCGTACTGCCGCATCCAGAGAACGCGCATGAGGATGGCTCCCACCACCAAAAAGAGGGCGAACAAGGCCCCGCCCATTCCCAGGGGCGTTCCGAAGTATCGCAACGGCGGTGCCAATGGACCCTGTCCCCCAGATAACGGTCCTCCCGGGCTGTCTATCAGCTGCTCTTCCCCCTCTAGCCCCGGCAATCCTCCCAAACCGTCCAGATCCTCCTCACCATTCGGGTCCTCAGACAGCCCGTCACCATTCGAGTCCTCAAACAGCCCGCCACCAAAGAACGGGCTTGCCGGGAGGCCCCTAACACGAGTTGTGTATATGGGGGTGGGCTCAAAGGGCACCCATCCCACGTCGGGAAAGTAAACCTCGGGCCAGGAGTGGCTATCCTTATCACGCACCAGGAACCCCTGTTCATCGGGGTCAATTGCCCCTGGGCCAAAGCCATGCACCATGCGAGTGGGAATTCCCTGGGTCCTCAGCATCATGACCATGGCAGACGCAAAGAAATCACTGTAGCCTTCCCCGGACTCAAAGAGAAAGTAATCGACCACATCAGCATCGTGGGGAACGGACTGAAAGACTGTAGTATACTCCAAAGCTCTTAAGTGGTTCTCTATGGCCACGGCCTTGTCGTAGACATTGGTTTCTCCCGAAACGATGTTGGAGGCAAGCACCGATACCCTATCTGGCAGGGAGTTCGGGACTTGAACGTAACGCTCTAGTATCCCAATGGGATACTCCTCCGGGGAGGTACGCAGAGCTTCCTCACTAGCTAGAATGAACTGAGCGGTGACGATGTATGTACTGCCGCGTCTCAATCGCTCAAGGGGTTCAATAGAGACGATTGAACTCTCCATGGACCATCGAACCACCTCCAAGCTCACGGTCGTTCCCTGGCTACCGAACGCTTGCCGTAGGTCCGTGTAATAAGAAGACGCTTCCGTCTTCAACTCAATGGTCTTCTCGCCACCCGAGGGTAGCTCTGTGGTCACCTTGGACACTAAGAGACCGAAGGGGATTCTCGTCACATCCAGACTGCTGCCTGCACCCATAGTTGCAGCCAGAGCGGAGCCCAATCTCTGCAATTCCAAGGGCAAACTCCCGTTCTGGTCCAGATTGGCCAGATCCACCTGAAACTTCTTGGAGGCGGGGATATTCTGCTTGGCGTTAGGGTACAAGGCAACGGGGATTCCCGCTACCAAGAGTAAAGGGGAGTCCACGTACATATCCACCTGGTAAACAACACCAGATAGGCCCTCTTCTTCCTCATCTCCCAGTTCCTGAGATAGGGAGACCACCAATCTCGATTCGGTATCCCCCACCTTCCACACCTTGGATGTGTACTGGTCATAGGCTTTGGCCGGCCAGTAAAGTGAATAACGTGCGTCCGAGAACATAATGGGAACGTCTCCTGTGGGCACCGGTCGCACCAGGGGAAGCACATCACCGAAAAAACGTATGGAAGTGGGATTGTAGCCAGGTACCGCAGCGAAGACCCTGTAAAGCTCGTCCTGTAGGCTATCTACCAACCTGTCCACCGGCTCGAAAGCCCATTCGAGAGGCGCGTCGGGAGACTGTCCGATCGGAAGTAGCAGGGTTATACCAAGGATGATGGCACTCAACCACATGCCATGAACCAACGACAGACGTCGAATCGAGGCTGGATGGGGCATGCCACGGGCCTCAAATAGAGTACGATGGCTAAGGCTGGTCATATTCGCCAGCATGAGGAGGCCGAAGAAGAGAAACACAAACAGGTATATGGAGAACCGATCTGGCAAATAGGTAAGGTTGAGTATGGTGCCCATGCCTACAGGCACAAGG
>JASLXI010000118.1 GCA_030740415.1 Dehalococcoidia bacterium | reverse complement strand
GTGATTAGCGATTATTTTACCCAATAGACTGGGCAGCCGCGCCAACTCCCTCAGGGCCTCTCCCAGGCCAGCCCTGGAGAGGAATCCACGATGGAACCCAATGTACGCTGCCAGGATGTACAGAGCCTCAAGGGAGCAGACGAAGGTCTTGGTGGAGGCCACTCCTATCTCTTGCCCCGCCCTGAGGAAGATGCATCCCTCTGCTAACCTGGTGGCTTGGCTCCCCTCCACGTTGCATACGGTCATCAGCCGAGCCCCTTTCCTGGCAGCCTCCTCCATGGCCGATAACGTATCGACGGTCTCGCCTGATTGGCCTACGGATACCACTAGGGTCTGGGAGTCCAAGATAGGGTCTCTGTATCTGAACTCAGAGGCATTTTCTGCCTCTGAGGGGATGCCGCTGAGATACTCCATCATCTGGCGGGCTACGAGAGCGGCGTTGAGGCTGGTGCCCATAGCAGTGAATATCACGCGGTTTATGCCTCGGATGTCTGAGTTGGTGAAGTGCACGTCCTCCAGGGAGATGCCCCAGGGATCGAAGGATACCCTGTCCCGCATGGTGGCGATGGTGGCCTCAGGCTGTTCCGATATCTCTTTGAGCATGAAGTGCTTGTACCCACCTTTTGCAACGGAAACGGGGTCGTAGGGGACAACATGAGGATTTTTCTCTATTACAGAGCCTCCAATGGAGGAATAGGACACGGAATTGGGCGTCAACGATGCCATCTCACCGGCGGAGAGGTAGGCGATTCGTTGGGTAATGGGCATTATGGCTGGTAAGTCGCTGGCCAGCAGCATCTCTCCATTGCCATAGCCTACCACTATGCCCCCGGCATTGCCGTTCCTGAAAGCCAAGAGCTTCTCAGGTTCGCCGTTGAATATGACCACCACTGCATGGGCGCCCACGATCCTCAGGGCAGCCCGACGCGTTGCTTCTTCGGCGCTCAAGCCCTGGGCTAGTAAGCTCTCGATCAGGTGTGGAATCACCTCACTGTCGGTCACGGACCTGAAGGTGTGACCCTGGTCCAAAAGCTCCTGTTTTAGCCCCAGGTAGTTTTCGACTATGCCATTATGCACTACAACCACCTCTCCTCGGCAGTCCTGGTGAGGATGAGAATTGGCCTCACTTGGTGTGCCGTGAGTGGCCCATCGAGTATGCCCTATTCCCACTTTCCCTACGGGAAGAGCGCCATCGAGGGCGATGATTAGGCTGTCCAGCTTGCCGGGGGCTTTTTTGATAGTTATTGCGTCGTTCTCAGTGACCACAGCAATACCAGCGCTATCGTATCCGCGATACTCCAGGCGGGCCAGTCCGTCCAGGAGAATTGGGGCGGCTTCTTTGCCACCGGTGTATCCTATTATGCCGCACAAGGTTACGTGCCCCCGTTTCCGTTTTCTCTCTTTGCCACTTCTGAGGCAACTTCACTCGCCCTTCTGGCGTATACTCCACGATAGCTCGCTGGCAGCAGGGCTGCGACTAGCTCCATGATCATGGTGGTGGTGGCCTCTAGCTGCCCTCGAACCACGGCGCCCTCCGTGGAGGGCACGGAGAAGGGTTGACCTATCCTTACTCTGAACTGTCCCTTGGGTATGGCCACCTGCCAGGGGGGGCCGATGACCTCTGTCCCAGTAATACCCACCGGTAGGATGGGGGCTCCAGATCTTAGGGCAATCATAGCGATCCCAGGAATGGCTTTGCGCATGGTCCCGGGGCTCCGGGTGCCCTCCGGGAAAATGACCAGGGCTCCGTCTCGACTGAGTATCTTCAGACTACGTTGGATTGCGGCCAGGTCGTTTCCGCTCTGGTTGAGAGGGAAAGCGCCGTAGGCCTTGAAAAAGCTAGAGGCTACGGGGTTGTGAAAGAGGCCGCGTTTCGCCATGAAGTTGATGCGTCTGGGAATGCTGATGGCCAGCATGGGTGGGTCCATGTTGCTTTGGTGGTTGGATACGATGATAAGCGGGCCCTTTGGTGGCACATTCTCTTTGCCCTCCACCTTCCAGTCTCCAAAGATGCCCAACGCACCCTTTAAGAGCACGTTGGACGTGTCGTAGATTACGCCCATCAGTCATCCTCTGTCAGGGCTATGATGCGTTCTACCACCTGAGTAAGGTCGATGCTCTCAGTATTGAGGATGTAGGCACCGTCCGCGGGGCGCAGAGGGGAGTTGGCCCGTTCGGTGTCAAGCTTGTCACGGTGGAGGAGCTCTTCAAGGACCTGATTGAACTCCAGGGATTGCCCCTGCTGTCCCATGTCACGAAAGCGGCGACGAGCCCGCTCTTCCGCAGAGGCGGTGAGGAATATCTTGAGGTCGGCATCGGGAAGGACAACGGTGCCTATATCTCTCCCAGCCATGATCAGCATTCCCTGCATGGCGAAAGCTCTCTGCCGGGCTACCATGGCCTTCCGCACTTTGGTGAAGCGGGAGATACGTGAGACCCCCTGTTCGACCTCCCTGGTCCTGAGATTGTTGGTGACGTCCTGGCCATCCACGCTGATTTGTGAACCTTCAACACCATCGCTGCCCGTCACCTCAATCTGGGTATGATGGGCCAGGGCCGTCACCCCCGCCTCGTCGTCCGGGTCTATCTTGTCTCTGAGGACCGCCCAGGTCAGAGCACGGTACATGACCCCTGTGTCAATGAAGCGGTAGCCAAGGCGGAAGGCCAAAAGGGTGCCGACGGCGGATTTTCCAGCGGCGACCGGGCCGTCTATTGCGATGGTAGATGATCTAGGCAATTAACACCTTCGGTACTGGACTGTTCCCAGGTTTGGGGCAATTATAGTTTTACTTTGCTCTGCGTACAAGTGCGCCTATTAGCCAGGGTCCCTACTACCCTGTGCGACCTTTGCAGCGCGTTTCTCCAGGGCACGACGCTCCAGCATCAGCCTGCGTTTGCACACCATGCAGCGGATGCCGATATCCGCCCCCACCCGGTACACCTCCCACTGGTAGCTGCCGCAGGGGTGGACCTTACGCAGCGTGACCAGGTCACCCACGTTCCACTCCACAATTGCAGGGTTACTCATTCTCTGGCTCTGTTGATGTTCTGCCGCAGTTCCTGGGCCGCTCTCCTGGCCTCGTTGGCGTAGTCGTCTTTGTCCTTAGAGGTGAATATGATACCCCGAGATGAGTTAATGATAAGACCCTCGGCGCTGGCATTGACACCCCACCTCACAGTGTTCCCGAGGACGCCTTCTTGAGCACCCACACCGGGAGCCAGGATTACCATGTCAGGACAGAGCTGGCGCACTATTTTCAGCTGCTCGGGGTATGTGGCACCCATCACAAGACCCACGTTGCCCCGGGTGTTCCACTCTTGAGCTTTGAGGGCCACTTTCTCGTGAAGGGGCCGACGCTCACTTCCCTCGGCTACAGAGAGGTCTTGAAAATCGGCGGCATCTGGGTTAGAAGACCTGCACCAGAGGAGACTGCCGCGGTCTTCGTACTTTAGGAATGGCTCTACGGCATCTCTACCGCCATAGGGATTGGCCGTTATGGCATCGAAGCCCCACTGCTCAAACATAGCTTTGGCATAGGCCTGCGCGGTGGAGCCGATGTCGCCTCGCTTGGCGTCGCCGATGACAGGGATGTCGCTGGGAATGTGTTCGAGGGTCCGTTGAAGGGCCTCCAGCCCCGGGATGCCAAGGGCTTCGTAGAAAGCCAGGTTAGGCTTGTAGCAGCATACCAGGTCTGCGGTCGCATCGATTATGGCCCGGTTGAACTCCAGGACATCTGCCACTGGCATGAGGGCGGGGTCAGGATCCAACCCTACGCACAGGAGGGAGCTGTTCTTCTTGGAAGCTAAGGTCAGTCTTTCCTGGAAGGTGCTCATGGTTCCTCCTAAGCTCCAGTGGGTGCGCACAGTTTACCCATGTTGAGGTCGGGGGGCAAGGCGCGATGGACGCTTTGACAAGTAGACGACTCAGAAAACTCTAAGGGAAGGCAAATTTGCCAAGGAGCTGAGACTATTTTGCTGTGCAAGTCGTACGACCTCGGCTACGGCGAGGATTGCCTCAAGCTGCTCCTGCCCCGGCATGGGGACTCGATAGGCCCAAGGCGGGGGATACGTAAAAGTAAGATACATACTTCCTTCGATGGGGTTTCCTTCATAGCCTGCCACACTCTGTGCCGTCTCCACTAACGCCTCACGATCCTGTACAGAGGTTAAACCCAAGGCACCGGCGAGTGATGGTGGAACGGAGGTTTTCAGGGCGTTGGCTGTCTCTGATAGGGACAGTCCTTGAGCAAGGAAAAATACGACATTTGA
>JASLXI010000117.1 GCA_030740415.1 Dehalococcoidia bacterium | reverse complement strand
CCACCAGAAAACGCTCCTCTGAATAGGGTCATTCTAAGATTACCCCGTCTCAGTGTCAATTGCACCGAAAACCACCGGCGTGCGACTCCTAACAATTCCTCATACGCGCCAGTACAATCTTCATACTGGAGCGAAAGGAGACTATGATACTAGACAGACAAGTTGTTCAAGAATTTCTTGAGTACCCACCGGAGAATATTCATATTACTGTTCCATATCCTACTGCTACAAACTTCATACTAACCGCTAGTTAAGCGCACCTTATAACCCGTCAACCGGTCTCGGTGGCGGCCATATCCCCTCAAACCAGCACCTGGTCCCAAAACTCCTGGCATCCTCAATGATGGGCTTGAGAATCCTTGCCGTCGCCCCGTCCTCACATACCACACTGCCAGCACTCTCCAACGCTGGGAAATCGAAGTCAAAGGAGTTGCCGGGGATTGGTGAGAACTCTCCCCACCAACTCTTCTGGCCGTTCTCCCCCAGATTCACCCACGCTCTCATGCGTGACTCCCCCAGGACCTTGCCGTCCCTGTTCTTTATCGTCACCTTTTCATCGTATGAGAGCATAATCGACCCCATTCTATTTCCTCTTTCAACCATTCGCCAGCCTAAGCACCATTGTTATCATTCCGCGGGGCCAGACAACGAGGAATCTTGGGCGTACGTCCTTGCATTCTCTCCATTACGCGAACCCCGCAACTCTCCCCATCATTCCGATCGAGTCTGCGAGCGCGGCAAACCTGACGCGAAAAGCACTACTCCTGCCACTCCCACCTACCCCATAATTCAAGCATGACCCGCCCAGTACACGCCCATTATACATGGGTGCAGGTCTTGTCCTGAGCTTACCAAAGAGGCTAGTCCTAGCCTGTGCTATACTCTTGACCAAAAGGCAAGGGAGCGATGACATTGCGCAAGCTACGCCTGGCCATGGCCCAGATTAACACCACCGTCGGCGACCTGGAGGGCAACACCGCCAAGATCATCGACTATATCCAGAAGGCCAAGGCTCAGCAGGCCGACCTGGTCGCCTTCCCCGAGATGGCCATCACAGGCTACCCCCCAGAGGACCTCCTCTTCCACCCCTCTTTCATCCAGGCCAACATTCAGAAGATGCATCAAGTGGTCACCCAATCCCAGGGTATCACCGTCGTAGTCGGCTTCGTTGACTCCCAGGACAATATCCACAACGCAGCTGCCATCGCCCACGACGGCCACCTCCTGGGCATCTACCACAAGGTTTACCTGCCCAACTACGGCGTCTTCGACGAGGACCGGTACTTCAAGCCTGGCGACCAATGCCCCGTCTTCATCATCAACGGCATCCACATAGGAGTCAACATCTGCGAGGACATTTGGTACGACCTCGGCCCAACCAATGTGCAGCGAGAAGCAGGCGCCGAGATCATCGTCAACATCAACGCCTCTCCGTACCATGCTAATAAGCGTACATTCAGAGAGCAAATGATCTCCATTCGCGCCTCCAACAACAATGTATACGTCTCTTACACCAACCTGGTAGGAGGGCAGGACGAACTGGTCTTCGATGGAGGCAGCATGGTCTTTGATCCGAGTGGCGAGATGGCAGCTAGGGGCAGGCAGTTTGAGGAAGACCTGGTGGTAGTCGACCTTGATGTGGACTCCATCCTCACCCAACGACCCTCAAAGGAACAGTCTGTCCTGGAAACCGTAGGCACTCCCCAGGTTGTCCACCACTCCGACTACACCAATGAAAAACCTCAAATATCCATACCTACCGCCATCTGCGACCACCTGGAGCCCCTCGCGGAGGTATACTCCGCCCTGGTCGTTGGCACCAGAGACTACGTGCGTAAGTGCGGCTTTCAGAAAGTCCTCCTCGGCCTCTCAGGCGGAATCGACTCCACCCTCACCGCAGCCGTTGCAGTAGACGCCCTGGGCAAGGAAAACGTCCTGGGAGTAGCCATGCCCTCCAGGTACTCCTCCGGGACTAGCCTGCTGGATGCCCAGGCCCTGGCCAGTAACCTCGGCATGGAGCTGATAACAGTGCCTATAGAAGAGGCCTTTCAGGCTATGCTGCACATGCTTTCAGAGTCCTTCAAGGGCAGAGAACCAGACGTCGCCGAGGAGAACCTTCAGACTCGCATCCGCGGCAACATCCTCATGGGCTTATCCAACAAGTTCGGCTGGCTAGTCCTCACCACCGGCAACAAGAGCGAAATGGCAACAGGCTACGCCACCCTCTACGGCGACATGGCCGGGGGCTTTGCTGTCATCAAGGACGTGCCCAAGACCCTGGTTTACAAACTGTCCAAATACCGTAACACCCACGGGGAGCCGAAGAACGTCATACCGACCAGTGTGTTCGAAAAAGTTCCCACGGCCGAACTGAAGCCTGACCAGAGCGATCAGGACACCCTTCCACCTTACGAGGTCCTAGACCCCATCCTTCAAGCCTACGTGGAGGAAGACCGCAGCTTGGCCGACATCGTGGATATGGGCTTTGACGCAGAGATAGTCCAGAAGGTCATAACAATGGTAAACCGCAACGAGTACAAGCGTCGGCAAGCACCACCCGGAGTCAAAATTACTCAGCGCGCCTTCGGACGGGACCGCCGCCTTCCCATCGTCAACCGCTTCAAGCAGTTCTAAGGTTTGTCCTATCCCTCAGCGCAAGACCGCCACGTCTGGCAACTCCTATGTCCTGGAAGTCTCTTCCCGCTCATCCTCGTACCCTAAGCCCATCTTCTTCTCCAGAAACAGCCTATCGTAGAGACGCAGAAACACGTACACTCCACCCATTCCGATGGTAAACAGGACGACAATGGCCATCAGTCCAAGCACCATCGCAGCCATACCGAACCCTCCTCCGCGAGCCGCACTATCAGGAGATGGCTCTGCTAACCGTAATGATGACAACACCCAAGACCACCAGCATAGTGCCCAATATCGTCCTCTTGGTAATCCTCTCCAACCGTTGAAGGAAGATATGGGCTAGGGTCAGTGTTATGATGGGATTAATGGCGACCACAGGTGACACCACGACCAGAGGTGAATTGCTCAGGGCAAAATACAGCAAGGTGACCCCGGACGCGGAGGCGATTCCCGACAGTCCGAACCACAAAAAGCCTTTGCGGGAAGAGTTCCGTAGGTCGCCTGGGATGTGACGATGAAACATGATGGAGACGTACATGAATCCAAAGAGCAGGGAAAAGGCCGTCCCCACCAGGGGCGGGGCATACTCAGAGGTAACATGCTTGCCTACAGTTTGAGAGGCACCATAGGCTATAGCCGCACCTATGGCAGCTGTATATCCCAACCAGATGTTGGCTCTACTTCCGAGTCGTTCCTGCATAGACTTCAACGCAACTGTTCGCTAGTTATGAGTATGATCCCAGTGACGATAGTCACAGTGCCCAGCAGGAGCCAGAGGGTGATGGTCTCCCCTAAGAAGATTATGGCCAGTATGGTGGCAAAAAGAGGAGCTGTACTGAACAGTGGCGTGGCTCGAGCCACCCCTGCCTTCTGAATACTAACGGCGTTGAGGAAACGACCCAGCGCAAAGGCAAATAACCCGCCCAGGGCAAACCAGAAGAAGGCAATCGCCGCCAGCGTGGTGATGTCGTCCAGGTTAAACACCACCGCCAGGCTCATGACCAAAATGCCCCCTGGAACCAAGGATGTCCAGGTACCGGTGGTAGGACGAAGATGCTGCAGGCCCAAGCGCACCAATATGGCACTGAAACCCCAACAGGTAGCCGCCATTAGACCGAAAGCAACTCCTAACATGAAGGGAACGCCTCACTCATGCCGTAGGCCGTCTTTCGCAAGTCCACCCAAAGTGCCGTCAGGCCACTCACATAAAGCGACAACCGTGAAGATTCGTTTTGCATGATACTGCCCTTCAGACAATCTGCTATCAGTTGGCGCTGCACTCATCGAAAAGCAGGGCTATATTGAGTTCACGACAAGAGCAAATAAAACAGCCGAGGCAACTCTGGATCCAATGACAGAGTTCAGGACACTGGTGCGAAAACACGCTTTTTCACTGACATTGTAACGAAGGTCTCACTACGCCTAACCCCAGGTATGACGCCCAAAACACTCAAGATAAACCCATGGAGATCCTCCTGCGAAGGCAGTGCCACCCAAGCAAAGACGTCGAACGCGCCCGTAGTTATGGAAACGTTCAGTGCTTCGGGCACTCTGGCCAGCGCACTCGCCACATCCTCTATCTTTCCAGGTTCGACCTGGAGCGCTATTACAGCCTCAGTGGTGTACCCTAGCTTGGATGGCTC
>JASLXI010000116.1 GCA_030740415.1 Dehalococcoidia bacterium | reverse complement strand
CGGACATGGATGACTCCCTGGGATCCTTTTCCAATCTCTACGTGCAGGGTGAACTGGAGGGCCTTCCTGTGGAAGCCGTCGCCGCGTCCGCTGGCTGCGGAAATCCCACGGCCCTGGCAGGTCTCAAGGCCGGGGAGTGTGTGCTGGACTTGGGCTCCGGGGGTGGCATCGACTGCTTCCTGGCGGCGCGTCAGGTGGGCCCCAAGGGCCACGTAATAGGACTGGACATGACCCCGGATATGCTGGCCCTTGCTCGCCGAAACGCCAAGACCCTTGGGATTTCCAACGTTGAGTTCCTTGAGGGATACATCGAGGATATTCCTCTACCCGAGGCCAGCGTGGATGTCGTCATCTCCAACTGCGTGGTATGCCTCTCGCCCGATAAGGAGGCCGTAGCCCGCGAGGCATTTCGCGTACTGTCCCCGGGCGGCAGGCTGCACCTCTCGGACATAATGGCCCTTGGACCCATGCCTCAAGGGATGCGTGACGACCCCCAGAAGTGGGCCATTTGCGTATCGGGAGCCGAGGAGAGGGAGACGTATCTGGGCCGTCTGTCCGAGGCCGGTTTTCGGGACATAGACATCACCGAAGAAGGCGGCCCTCGTTCTCAGGAGGGCCGCCTTCCCGACGTGACCAGCGTAAAGGTGATAGCTTATAAACCAGCCTAAGTCCCTCCCTGTCCTGATCGTGAGATATACTCAGCTTTTGACAGGACATGCCCGGTTATTACTGTTATCCTGGTGGAAGCCACTTAATAATTGAACTGCCGCGTTCAGAGAAGTCTTCAGACTGGACGGAAGATTTCTCTGGCGTGTTTGTATCTGTGTGGCGAGTGGCCATGGCTTCTCGGACGTGAAGCCAGCCGGAGTGAGGGACACCGACTTATGGAAGCAAAGAACAGAGTAGACAAACTGAAGAAGGCCTTGGAAGAGAGGATTCTGATTGTGGATGGAGCTATGGGTACCTCCATCCAGGACATGAACCTCTCTGCTGATGACTTTGGTGGCGCTCAGTATGAAGGGTGCAATGAATACCTCAACCTGACACAACCAGACGCCATTCGTCTCATTCATCGGCAGTACATGGAGGCTGGAGCAGATATTCTGGAGACCAATTCGTTTGGCAGTACCCCGCTTGTATTGGGGGAGTATGGCCTTGGCGAAAGGGCATATGAGATAAGCATAGCCGCGGCGCAATTGGCGCGTGAGGTTGCCGACGAATATGAATCCTCCGACAAGACGGTTCTTGTGGCTGGATCAATGGGCCCTACCACCAAGGCCATATCCGTCACGGGTGGCGTGACCTGGGACGAATTGGCCGAGCATTACTATATACAGGCCAAGGGGCTCATAGACGGCGGTGCAGATGTTCTGTTGCTCGAGACTTCCCAGGACACCCTGAATGTGAAGGCGGGACTTGCCGGCATCGACAGATTAAGCGAAGAGACCGGGCTTGAGATACCTGTGGCGGTCCAGTGCACTATCGAGACAATGGGCACCATGCTGGGCGGGCAGGATATAGAGGCCTTTTACAGCTCTCTGGCTCACCGCAATCTGCTATGGATTGGTATGAACTGCGCTACGGGGCCTGGGTTCATGAGAGACCACCTCAGGACTCTTTCCGGGTTGTCACGCTTTCCCATTGCAGTGATACCGAATGCCGGTCTACCGGATGAGGGCGGGAACTACAACGAGGTCCCTGCAACCTTTTCCGCTACGGTTGGCGATTTCTGTCAAGCTGGGTGGGCCAACGTGGTCGGGGGCTGTTGCGGCACCACGCCTGAGCACATTCGTCAACTGGTCAGTGCTGCCAGTGGTATGGAGCCTAGAAAGACCGTCAGTAAGACAGAGACATTTGTCTCAGGTCTTGAGGCGTTCGTGATTGATGACGACACCAGACCGGTGCTGGTCGGAGAGCGCACGAACGTCCTGGGAAGCCGGCAGTTCAAGCGCCTGGTTGCAGAGTCGAAATGGGAGGAAATGGCTGAAGTAGGCAGACATCAGGTTCGTGGAGGTGCCCAGATATTAGACGTGTGCCTGCAGGACCCCGATAGGGATGAGTTATCCGATGTAATCAACTTCCTGGGCGCTTTGACCAAGAAGATCAAGGTGAGCATCATGTTGGACACGACAGATGCGAATGTGCTGGCCGAGGCGTTGAAATTGACTCCCGGTAAGTGCGTCATCAACTCGATTAATCTGGAGGACGGCGAGGAGAAATTCCAGGCCGTTGTGCCGTTGGCTAAACGTTTTGGGGCCGCATTGGTCGTGGGCTGCATAGATGAAGATAAGAATCAGGCACAGGCTGTTACCCGGGAGCGCAAGCTGGAAATAGCACAGCGTTCCTATAAGCTGCTCACTGAAGAGTATGGAGTGCTTCCAGAGGACATTAATTTTGATCCCCTGGTCTTTCCAATAGCCACGGGAGATGAGAATTACATAGGGGCCGGTATTGAAACAATTGAGGGAATTCGTCTGATTAAGGAGCACCTGCCCCTGGCCAAAACGGTCCTGGGTATCTCCAACGTCTCGTTCGGGCTGCCAGAGGCTGGCCGCGAAGTGCTGAACTCCGTATTCCTGTACCACTGCGTACAGGCCGGTCTCGACATGGCCATAGTGAACTCACAGGTTATCAGGAGGTACGCCTCCATTTCTCAAGAAGAGAAAGACCTGGCTGAGGACCTGATATGGTGGCACGGGGCCGATCCAATAGGTGCCTTTGCTGATCACTTCAGGGGCAAGAAGGTTGAGCGTACACAAGAAGACAAGGCTGCATTGCCTCTTGACGAGAGGATCTCGAGTTGTGTGATAGAGGGGACCAAGGAAGGGCTTCTAGATGATCTGGACGAAGCGCTCAAGGATAGAAGCCCAATGGAGATAATCAATGGCCCTCTTCTCAGCGGTATGGACGAAGTGGGGAGACTGTTTGCCGGCAATGAATTGATTGTTGCTGAAGTGCTGAGTTCCGCCGAGTCCATGAAGGCTGCCGTAGCCCACCTGGAGCCTCATATGGACGGCAGTGACAACGTCAACCGCGGGACAATAATTCTGGCTACGGTCAAGGGTGACGTGCACGACATAGGTAAGAATCTGCTCGACATCATACTGTCAAGCAACGGATACAGGGTAGTGAATCTCGGCATCAAAGTGCCCCCGCAGGACCTGATAGATGCCTTCAAGGAAAACAGGCCGGATATCATTGGGCTGTCGGGACTGTTGGTGAAGTCCGCACAGATGATGGTGGAGACCGCCAGGGACTTGAATACTGCCGGTATAGATGCCCCGATCCTTGTTGGGGGCGCTGCACTGAGCAACAGATTTACACGGACCCGCATAGCACCCGAGTATGGAGGCTTTGTTGCCTATGCCCAGGATGCCATGGATGGCCTTCGCTTAGCTCAGCAGATATGTGACTCCGAACTCCGCGAGGCGCTTATAGCCAAAGCTGATGAGGAAAGTCTGACTATGCTGGAAGCCGATGAAATCAGGAAGGCGTCCAGTCCCGCGGTCGGAAGTGAGCGATCCAGAATCTCAACGGTGACACCCGTTGATAAGCCGCCTGCACCGCCTGACCTGCTACATCACATCATTACGGAGTATGACCTGTCGGAGGTATTTACCAAAATAAACCCGGTTATGCTTTACACCAGGCATCTGGGGTACAGGGGCAGGTTTGAGGAGGCCCTTCTGGCGGGAGAACCCAAGGCGGTTGAGCTGAGAGCTCGCGTGCAGGAGGTGGAGGACATCATGATTGTGCGAGAGGACATAAGTGCAAGAGCCGTTTATAGTTTCTTCAGGGCTGCGTCTGATGGGGACGATATAGTGTTGCTTTCCTCGGAGGGTAAGCAGGTCATGGAGCGGTTCCGGTTCGGCCGACAACAGGCCGGGGAAGGGTTATGTCTTTCGGACTATGTTCTGGATGGATCCAGCTCAAACCTGGACTATCTATGCTGCTTTGTGACCAGCATTGGGCCTGGGGTGCGTACGCTTGCCGATGAGTGGATGGCCAGCGGCGACTATCTTAACGCTCACGTACTGCAGGTGCTGGCACTTGAGGGAGCTGAGGCTATGGCTGAGCTTCTTCACCAGAGGATCAGGTCCATGTGGGGGTTTCCGGACTCTGATGACATATCAAATCAGGACCTGTTCAAGACAAACTATAAAGGCCGCCGATACTCTTTTGGCTACCCCGCCTGTCCAAGACTGGAGGACCAGGAACAGTTGTGGAGACTTCTTGAGCCGGATAAGAGACTGAACATAACGTTGACAGAGGGATTTATGATGGAGCCCGAGGCGTCA
>JASLXI010000115.1 GCA_030740415.1 Dehalococcoidia bacterium | reverse complement strand
AGTTGCCGTGAGGCAATCAGGAAGGCTATCTTTCTCAACAATCAATGAGTGATATCTTGTGGCAGTGAAAGGATTTTTAATTTTATTATAGATATATTTTCCATCGTGGGTTATCTTTGAGGTCTTGCCGTGCATAATCTCCCCCGCTCTATCCACCGTTCCCCCGTACGAGAAACCGATGCACTGATGACCAAGGCATACGCCCAGGATGGGAAAGCGGCCTTCGAAGTGACTGACCACGTCGTTGGAGATGCCGGCCTCCCTGGGCGTGCACGGCCCAGGGGAGATAACGATCTTCTCGGGAGCCAACAGTTCAATGTCTTCCAGAGTAGCCTGGTCGTTGCGCACAACCTCCACCTCCGCGCCCAGCTCACATAGGTACTGGTAGAGGTTGTAGGTGAAGCTATCGTAGTTGTCTATCAGCAGAATCATGTGCCTTGTCCTATCGGTTACGTGTCTCTCGAGGCTCGACAGCCGGTAGCCCCATTATACTTGGGGAGTGGTCGAAAGGGAAGTAAGAAGGAGCTTCGGACGAGGTTTAGAGGTCCCGGCGTCTCTCAGGTAGAGCTTGCGAGGGGAGGGGTGCCAGCCCTTCCATGAGAACCAGAAGGAGTAGCTGGAGGGTATTTGCTCAAGCCTTTTGTCAGTTGGCTCACCATCCGTGGCTACTCCTGTGAGCAGAAGCCAGCGACTGCCCGTCTCATTATTGACCATCCGGGAGGTGCCGGAGTCTGGTGTGCCGATAGTCTGGAAGGTGAGGGTGTGTCCCGCCACTGTGCGGCCGAATGTGCCGCCGGTGGCAGACTCAGCCGCGAAGGTAACTACGAGGTCTTGCCCTGCGAACAAATCCTTGATCACCGGCTGCTCGTTGAGGTCGCCGAAGGCATAGGCCTTTGTCTGCCCATCGATCAAAAGGCCCACTACAAACCCCTTCTTGTAGAACCGGTCGCCGCTGCGGGTCTCTCTAAGGACTCCGGCGCTACCGCTTGAATAATAGGGCTCGTACGCATCGAACCCACCGAAGAGCGATTTCCCCGTCTGATTCAATAGCAGGGTATCAGGGCGGAGTTCCTTCGATCGGCCCCAGGCGGCCTGTAAGGCGGGTACGAGTTCTAGCCTGGTCCCGGCAAATGGCCTGGTGATGGCGTCTCCCGTGAAATGGATCCATAGGGAGTCGGTCTGGCGGCTGTACATGACCGAGGCGTTCATGATGAGCTTGCTGGAGACGCCGAAGGTTAGGGTCTCTTTATCGACGTGACGGACATAGTCTATGCTCGAGTAGCCTAGGGGTCACTATGTGACGGAGATGAACTTGCTGCCGACCACATCGTTCACGGCGTCGTGTCCGCTCAAGGTGTGTATGGGGTAGGCTCTGGTATCCCCGTTGATGGGCACGTCTATGACTTGGTCGGCGTCGGGGATCTAGCTCTCGACGGACCAAGCTGGAGTGAACTGGGGATCGAGGATGGTCGGTATGGCGTCCTTTGGGATCATGCTTATGATTTGGACAGCCAGGTCTCTTCTCTCTTCCCTGGAATCATTCCCTGGAATCATCCAGAGAAAGGACACCGAAGGGTACCGTCTCGGCTGTGAGGCTGTTCCGAGTAAAATAGAACACCCCAAGGCTAACAATTATTATTGGTTCAGGAAACGCCGCAACTTCTGACAGATGGCTCAGGATTGACTCGGACAATTTAGCCTCCTTAGTTGTTTGCCAGCCACCCACATCCGTATGGTTGGATGCTTGTAGGATTCATGTTCCTGGTTCTAGGGCAAGTGCCAGCCCGCAAATTATTTTGGTACACTCATCTCTGTGAGGACTTCAAGGCGATGGCTCCGTGTGGTTATTATGAGTCTGTTATTGACCGCTGGCTGCGCACAAGCCAGCTCGACACCTGCCGAAATACCTACGGTAATGCCGACACCACTCCCAACCCATACCCCAAGTCCTATTCCCAGCCCGTTACCCACGTCTACAGCTAGTCCAACCCCCACTCCCAACCCCAGCCCCACGCCCCTCATTGCGCTCCAACCTACACCCGCACGAGAGAGAGATTCGAACATCACCACCTTCATACCCCGAGGCTGGGTCCTTCCCCTGGTGGCTACCGGCATGCCGGGCCAAGATAGGGTCACCGAGTTGTCCGTCGATGGCACAACCTATATCAGTTGGACTGTAATTAACGATAGTCGTAGCAACATTGACTATACTTTTTTCGTGGATGTGTATCTGAACAACGTTCTTGCCGAGAGATGGAAAAGCGACGGTATTGGAGCCAACCAGCTGATAAGTGTTACCGATTGGGAAGCCCTGTCAACCAGAGTGAAGCTGCAACCTGGTACACATAAACTGAAGCTCGTAGTCGATCCCACTGACCTGATACCTGAGACCGACGAGACCGATAACGTGTATGAGTTGGAGTTTACCTGGAAACCCTCGGCCGCTGTTTTCCCTGAGTCTACTCCAGCCCCTATCAGACTTCCGGATCTGATACCATCGGTTCCAAATGGATGGTCAGATTCTCTGGTTGCTACTTCGTATCGCGGAGACAACACGAACGGGCCCCTTTCAGTGAATGTCCCCACTTACATCAGTTATGGATTCCAGAACCAAGGGCTGTCTAGCTTTGAGCGAGATATCTGGGCCTATCTGTATTTGGATGACATTTTGGTCTCCGCTCAAGTAGGGGGTGGACTACTGGCCGAAGAGACAGTGGGGAGCGCTCAATGGGCAGAACTGTTTGATGTAATCAACGTGACCCCTGGCGTTCATACCTTGAAGCTGGAAGTTGATCCTACCAATCTGATAACCGAAGCCGATGAGAGTAATAACACGGTTGAGCAGAGGTTCACCTGGGGTGTTGAGGGCGTTCCACCCAAGCCAGTGGTCGTTCCACCGCCGGTTCCAACTGCGCCCGCACCGTTGACTTTGCCGAACCTGGTTCCTGGATGGCGGCTGGGCTGGGACGGGCCTATTATCGTCACCCAGGAGGCCGGGACATTCTTGAACAGCCCGCTGACCGTGGATGGGAACCCGTTTATTGACGTGGTTATACATAACGAGAGCATAATCGAGGTCGCTGAATCCTTTTCTGTTGATCTTTACCTTGATGGCACAGTTGTCCACACATTTGAGTTTCCAGAGGGTATGGAACCGAATCGCCTTTGGTGGTCTCCAGACTGGAATGAGCTTGCGCGGTTGGTTCAGATAACCGAGGGCCCACACACCCTGAAGATGGTCATAGACCCAGACAACGTGGTGTGGGAAGCTAATGAGCGCGACAATGTTTACCATGTGACCTTGGTGTGGGATGTAGGCACTCTGAGTGCGCCATCGCCCACTACATATACCACCCAGGAGCTTCAAGAGAAGCTCGCTAAACTGCAAACTATTATCAACACTCGGGAGCCTGCCTTAAGTCCGGGAGGGCAGGATTACACCCAAGCCGTACTAGAGGTCGCGGATGTCGGATACTACCTTATAACTGGCAAGAGTCTTCTGGACGAGCGGATTGGCATATATCTCCTCAACCGCAAGGACTATTTGGCGTGGATAGATGATCACTACTCCGAAAGGTTTGCTCTCAATCAACGGGAAAAGCATGCAGACCTTCTGATAGAACGTGAGAAGATAAAGGCGTCGTCGGCAGGACTGAAGGTCTCTCGGTTTGGTAAGATAGCAGTGTTAGTGGATGCGGAGCGTGCCGTTGCCGACGTTATCGGTTCCTTAGCACACGAATTGGGACACATGCGTCAGGTATTGCTGAACCCCGATCAGGACGATGGCGCTTATGAGTCTTACCAGCGCAAGGCTGTTCAGGAGGCCCAAGCCCAGCAGTTCGAAAGGGCCTTCTGGCTGGGTCTGGAGTCCTTTACCGGTCTGACCATGCTGGCGTACCCGGACTATCATGGGTTCAGGGATCTTGTGGCAGACACGTTTGACTCCTGGTACGCAGATCCCAACCAGGAAGAGCATTTCTTGGGATACTTGGTTCAGTGGCTGGCTGTGCTGGACGACCCGAATTTGGCCGATCTCAAACAGGAGTTGGTTGCGCAGAATCGACTGGAGTTCAGTACGTCTTTGAGACTGTACGATTACCTAGTGGGCCTGTCTCCTGAGTCCATTGAGGGATATGTGAACTCGCGTATTCGTGCCCTTGATACATATGCTGGGACCATCAAGGCAATGTCTCGCGGCCGCTTGGTATTTGACCTGCACCCGGACATCGAGGGCTCGCCGGACCTGCGGGAATATTGCCTGTTATTTCCGTGAGCCACATTTACCGCGGCTTAGAGTGGTATTAAACTCTTTTATTCCCTGCGTTGCCGAGTGGTGTAACG
>JASLXI010000114.1 GCA_030740415.1 Dehalococcoidia bacterium | reverse complement strand
ACAGAGGCTTTGGGGAATCCGTGAAAACCGACACACATCCAACCTACTATCCAGATGCACAGGTGACGTGCGGCTCCTGCGGCAATACATTCTCAGTGGGCTCCACCAAGCCCTCTCTGCGGGTGGAGATATGCAGCAAATGCCATCCATATTTCACTGGAGAGCAGCGCATCATTGACACCGAAGGACGTGTGGAGCGCATGAAGAGGCGCTTTAACCTCAAATAGGCCCACCCCATCCCCAAGGCAAAATCAAGGAGTGGGCTTAAGTCACTTCTTTTACATATCCTGCCCAGTGTAGGATGGATACATAGAAAGGCCAGACCCCAGTGGAAAAGCGGATTAGTTACGGCGGCCAGGCGGTGATCGAGGGCGTTATGATCCGCGGACGGGACCATTACTCTCTGGCAGTCCGTCGTCCCAACTGGAGTATCACCACCAAATCATCCCGGTTAAGTACCCTATACACTGGGCGGCTCAGGAACATTCCCCTCGTACGCGGCGTCATTGTCCTCATCGAGACCCTGGTCATCGGGATCGAGGCCCTGACCCGCTCTGCCAACATCGCCCTAGAGGAAGAGGGTAAGGAGTTGTCCCGATGGAGCATGGCATCCATGCTGGCCTTCTCTTTGAGCATCGGAGTTGGCCTGTTCTTCATCGCGCCCCTCCTAGCCATCCGCTCCCTGGACAGCCTTATAGCCTCGAACGAAGTTAGCAACCTGATCGAAGGAATACTCCGGCTGAGCATGTTCCTGGCCTACATCTACCTCATTGGACGCATGCCCGACATCAAGCGGGTCTTTGCTTACCACGGGGCCGAGCACATGACCGTTCACGCCCATGAGCACGCCCTTCCCCTAGAGGTGGGCCACGTCCGCGGCTTCCCCACGGCCCACAACCGCTGTGGCACGGCCTTCCTGTTGGTGGTAATGATAGTGGCCATCGCCGTCTTCACCTTCGTCGGTCGGCCATCGTTGCCCATAAGCATAGCCTCCAGGATCGTCCTGGTGCCCGTCATCGCCGCCATCAGTTACGAGATTATCAGGTTCAGCGGCGCGCACTCGGACCATCCCCTTGTAAAGCTCATCGTCTACCCCAGTTTGGCCCTCCAGGCGCTCACCACACGCCAGCCCGATGACTACCAGATAGAAGTTGCAATTCACGCAATGAGACACGCCATCGGCGTCGACCAGGGGACCATAGACCCCGGCGATGTCTCGGAGCAAGAGGTCTCCGGCAATGAAGAGATCCGTAGCGCCGGGTGATGAAAATTACCCTCGCCTCTGTCGCAACTCCTTCCACACCTCATCTGGGCTTACCTCCGACGCCGATAGCAACACCAGCGTGTGATACAGCATGTCGGCAATCTCCTTTGGCAGGTTCTCCAGATCCCTCGTCGCCCCCGCCAGCGCCGATTCCCCAGCCTCCTCGATGACCTTTTGCGCAATTCGTTCCACGCCGCTTTCCAGTAGACTCGCCGTGTAGCTGCCCTCAGGCTTGTCTAGCTTCCTCTCCTGTATCACCGAGAACAGCTCGTCCAGTATCCCGGAGCCCTTCTTTTCCCTTTCGTACTCGTACTCCTGCTCCCTCTCCAGAGGTTGAAAGAAGCAGCTCACATCGCCCGTGTGGCAAACAGGCCCGGTTGGCTTCACCTTCAGCAGCAGCGTATCGCCGTCGCAGTCCACGTAAGCCTCCTCGAAGTTCAGGAAGCTGCCCGACGTATCGCCCTTGTGCCACAGCTCCTCCCGGCTGCGACTGTAGAACCACACCTGGCCCTCCTCCAGGGTCCGCTTGATAGAGTCGGGGTTCATATACCCCAGCATGAGAACCTGCTCCGTATCGGCATCCTGGACAATCGCGGGCACAAGATCCATTCCATCTAGCTTGATCATGATAAGCCAACCTCTCTCAAAGACTCCAGGACATCTATCAACTCCCTGAGTTCCGTGACCTCGTAGTCAGGGGCAAGGAGCGTTGGGTCTCTATCGGCTTCATTGCGATTTATCCACGCTACCGGCATACCCACCAGCTTGGCCCCGTGAACATCGTCAAATAGGGTGTCGCCAACGTACAGCGCTTCTTCCGGCAACACCCCCGTCTCTTGCAAGACACGACGGAATACCCGCGGATCTGGCTTGTAGGCACAGGCCATCTCCGACGTAACCACAGCATCGAAGAACAGGCTGTGGCGTTGTATTAGAGGCTGTATGAAGGCATCATCGGCGTTGGTCAACAGGGCCCGCTTCCACCGACGCCTCACGTACTCAAGGAAGGAGAGTGTGTCCTCGTACGGCTCTCGATCGCCCATCCCATCCACCGACAACTGTGCGGCGTGGTCCGGATCCCCCTTGATTCCCAGGCTATCGAAGGCGTCCACAAAGGCCTCGCCCCAGGCTGTCTGGTAGGTCTTGAACGGGGGCGACTCCTCGGGACATTCCATGTTGGTCCTTGTATGCCGAAAGCCCACCTCAAAGATCTTCCAGCGGTCCCAAAGTTCCCCGGCAGATACTGGAAGCCCCTGAGCGCGACATATGTCCCCAAAAACGTCCATCCAGAGAGATGTATCGTTGCGGAACAGTGTGTTGTAAACGTCGAAGATGACTGCTTTAAGAGGCATGAGAACTTCTCATGTCAGGCGGACTGGAACGCCCTGCTGAGCCAGGTACTCCTTGGCCTGCGCTATGCGATAAGTCCCAAAGTGAAATATACTGGCGGCCAGCACGGCATCGGCCTTTCCCTCCACCACCACCTGGTACAGGTGCTCCAACGTGCCGGCGCCTCCACTGGCAACTACTGGCACGTTGACGGCCTCGGAGACAGCACCCATCAACTCAAGGTCGTAGCCCTCCTTGGTGCCATCGGCATCGATGCTGTTCACCACAATCTCCCCTGCTCCGAGCTCGGCAGCCTGTACCACCCATTCGAGGGCGTCCAGGTCCCTGGGGCGGCCTCCATCGCTCCCCGTATGAGTATACACCTGCCACCTGGGCGTAGGGCCGTCCTCGACCCGCTTAACGTCCATGCCAAGCACAATACACTGGTTGCCGAAGGCCTTCGCTCCCTGCCGGATGAGGTCCGGGTTCTGGACCGCCGACGTGTTGATGGAAACCTTGTCAGCTCCCGCATGGAGCATCGCGCTCATATCTTCTACGCTGCGTAGCCCCCCTCCGACGGTCAGCGGAATGAAGAGCTGCTCCGCTGTCCTAGATACCACCTCCAGCATGATGCCCCTGCCCTCGGCCGAGGCTGTAATGTCGTAGAAGACCAATTCGTCCGCCCCCTCCGAGTCATAGAAGCTCGCCAGTTCCACCGGGTCCCCTGCGTCCCTGTGTCCCAGAAACTTGACGCCCTTTATCACCCGGCCGCGGGCCACGTCCAAGCAGGGTATAATTCGTTTGGTAAGCATGCCGTGCCTATTGTACCATACAAGGGCTGATTCCCTGGGCTTCCTGATTGAGATAAGTGGAGCCTGGCACTAGCACGCGCTGACCCTTATCTGAAGGCGCCCACGTGTGCCAATCGGAGACCTCTATGGCAAACCAAAGCAAGGTCCAGTGGGTATACTCGTCCCGAGACAACCAAGAGATGAAGGAGCACTACGACGAGTGGGCCAAGGGCTACACCAACGACCTGGCGGTAGTCTTCCTCTACTTGGCCTCCCAGCGGGCCGCCTGGGTCTTCGCCAGCCACGTTCCAAGACATGCCCTCGTGCTGGATGCCGGCGCAGGCACTGGCCTGGTAGGTGAGGCCTTCTTGGGGCTTGACTACAACCAGCTCTATTTGGCATGGAACTCCCCCGGGGCGTGCTGGTAGAAGCGCGTAAGAAGTATATATACGGAGAGCTGAGCAAGACGGTCATGGTCGAGCCTCTGGAGTACCCCACTTACTCCTTCGATGCCGTCATCAGTGTAGGAGCCCTCAGCGTCGGCCACACCCCCGGCCAACTCTCCCGACGAATTGGCACACATCACCAAGCCAGGCGGACACATCGTCTTAGCCCTGCGACCGGACGGATCCGGGAACAGCAAGTTTACAGATAAACTGGTGGCCTTGGAGGCGGAATCCAAATGGAGGCTGGTTGAGATATCCGAGCAGTTTCAACCCCTGCCCTCTCAGCTCGTACACTCACGCTTCGCCTCTTAAGACTCGACAGCATGGCCTTCATAAAGTACCATTGAGTCCATCCTACTAGTGAGGGTATCACACGTCCTGTGCCACTAGGTAAACGGATTCTGCTCCTGACCTCTCCGGATGAGAGGGCCAACTTCATGCCTTTAGAGGACGACGGGTATATACTCTCTTTCTCTCAAGACCCGGGGGTAATAGAAGCTATACCCTTGGAGGACACTCCCAATCTGCTGGTAGTGGAGCTT
>JASLXI010000113.1 GCA_030740415.1 Dehalococcoidia bacterium | reverse complement strand
CTATCGACTCTTCGGAGTACAGCGGAGCCCTGCTGAACGTTAACGGAGATACCGCCGCGGGGGAGATAGCCCGGGAACTGAATGTGGAGTCAATGGTATTTCTCACAGACGTGGAAGGGGTAATGGAATCAAATAGTCGCATTGTCGACAGGCTCACTACCGCCCAAGGGGCCGAACTAATATGCTCAGGAGCCATTTCCGGAGGCATGGTGCCCAAGGTGGAGGCTTGCCTGCGTGCCCTGGAAAGGGTTAGAGTAGCCCAGATACTAGATGGGAGGAGGAGCAGGGCTCTCCTGGACTTTGTAGAGGGACATCCCTCCGGCACCAGGATAGACTAGGCGCAATGTTTAGCTTCCGGGGCGACCAAGACTGGTCGCCGTTCCCCAACGGAGAGAGCGAAAGGTCGACTGTGCCTTTTGATCCCAGCCCACTGTTGAAGTGGGGACTCATCGTTCTTGGCCTGATTTTCTTCCTCATCCTCCTCAACATACTAAGACAGATATATACCAACTGGCTCTGGTTCGATGCCCTGGACTATCGCAGCGTCTATGTGAAGATTGTACTTTATCGGGCGTGGCTCTTCTTCGTGGGAGCCCTGACCTTTACCGCTATCGTCGTACCCAACGCGGTTCTTGCCTACCGAAACTCCGAAGGTGAGCATGCAATGATCTTATCGGCCCATGTCTATGACCTGCTGAAGCGTCTCTTTGTGTTGGGCATATGGCTAAGCATATTCTTGCTGGCGATTATCTTTGGGTCTGTAACAGGCGGCCAGTGGGAGACGGTTCTTCGGGTCATCTATGAGGTTCAATTCAATATAAAGGATCCGGTATTCGACCAGGACATATCCTTCTATGTGTTCACGCTACCCATGTTAAATATGGTGCAGGGCTGGCTACTCGGGACCATGATTACAACCATGCTAATAACGAGTTCTATATACCTCATCAACATAAGCCTGAGAGGGGTCAAACTGGGCCAGGCCATCACTCCTCAGATAATAAGGCATGCCTCCATTCTACTGGGATTACTACTATTAATCATCACCTGGACCTACTGGATAGACAGGTATGAGCTACTGTTTTCCTCCAGCGGCACTATCTTTGGTGCCGCCTACACCGATCTGAACGCGCGTCTCCCAGCCCTGCATATTCTCATTGTAATAGGTGGCGTGATCGGACTGCTTCTCCTGGCTAACACCTACTTCCGTTCTCCTAGGATAATCGTGAGCGGCCTTGGGTTGTGGATCGCGGCGGCCATCGCAGTAGGGGCCATCTACCCCTCTCTTGTTCAGCGCTTTCAGGTGGCTCCCAACGAACTGGAAAAAGAGCGCACCTATATCCCCCGCAACCTTGAATACACACGACAGGGTTTTGCCCTGGACCGCATCGTTGAAGAGGACTACGATCTGGCCACGATAGACACGGGAGACCAGGCTGGGGAGCTTGCGCCGATAACCGCCGAAACAATAGCCTCCAATCCCGGGACTATCGACAACGTACGCCTGTGGGACCGACGTCCCCTCAGGAGCATCTACAACCAGATCCAGTTTTTCCGGGCTTACTACCGGTTCGTGGGAGTGGACATAGACCGCTACAATATCGATGGAGAAATCCGGCAAGTGGTGTTGGGGGCACGTGAGCTTTTCCCAGAGGACCTGCCAGTAGAGTCCCAGTCGTGGGTCAACAGTCGCCTGCAGTTCACCCACGGCTTTGGGTTAGCCATGAGCCCGACAACCGAGTTCACCGCTGAAGGGAAACCTGAGTTCTTCATCAAGGACATACCGCCAAAAGCCGGTAAGGAATCCCTGCAAGGACAGGTTCCTCAAGTGACTGTGCCTCAAATCTACTATGGGGAGAACAGCGCCGACTATGTGATAGTCAACTCAAAGGAGACCGAGTTCGATTTCCCAGCCATTGATTCCACAACAGCCACCGACACAGATTATGCGTACGATGGCAATGGAGGCGTGCAGCTCAGTTCCGTGTTTCGCCGACTGGCCTACGCATGGGAGTTCGAAGATATCAACGTTCTCATAAGCGATGCTGTAACCTCCGAGAGCAGAATCCAGTATAGACGCTTAATCCAGGACAGGGTTAAGCAAATAGCCCCCTTCCTTCGCCTCGACTCAGACCCGTACCTGGTGGTGGCAGATGGTAAGCTATGGTGGATTCAGGATGCCTATACAGTCAGCAATCACTATCCGTACTCAGACCCCTACCGCAACGAGTTCAACTACATTCGCAATAGCGTAAAGGCGGTAGTCGATGCATACACTGGGGAGGTAGATTTCTACATTTTTGACGAAGAGGATGCATTGATCCAGACCTATGCCCGGGTATTCCCAAGTCTCTTCAAGCCCGGAGAGGAGATGCCTAAGGCCTTGCAGTCCCATGTGCGCTATCCCAGGGACTTCTTCTCCATACAGGCTGAAAAGTACCTCCTGTACCATATGCGAGACACCACAGATTTCTATCGCAAAGAGGACCCGTGGAGCATACCCCAGGAGCTATTTTTCGAAACGGTGCAACCTATATTGCCGTACCACGTCATCATGAAGCTTCCGGGAGAGGAGAAGGAGGAGTTTGTTCTCATGCTTCCCTTCACTCCCCTAAACAAGCCTAACCAGGTGGCATGGCTAGCTGCTCGTATGGACAACGACCGCGGCCAGTATGGCAGTCTGAAGGCCTTCTTCTTTCCCAAAGGTATACAAGTGGACGGTCCGGAGCAGATCGAGGCACGAATAGACCAGGATTTCGAGATCAAGAAGCAGTTCACTCTCCTGTGCCAACGAGGTGCCAGGTGCATCAGAGGCAACCTGCTGGTCACCCCCATTGAACATGAGGGAGAGAGGTTTCTTATGTACGTCGAGCCTCTTTACATTCAGGCAGAGAGCATAGCCTTCCCAGAGCTCAAGCAGGTAATTGTTGCCGACGCCAAACGTGTGGTCATGGAGAGCGATTTCCAGAGTGCACTGGACGCACTGCTTGAGAAGCGGACAGACTCTGTGCGCGAAGACCCCACGACCTTATCCACAGATCCAAGGCAACAGCAGATCGAGGATGTGAGACAGGCTATTGAGGACCTCCAGCAGACTCTACACCAGCTAGAGGAGGCCCTGGAAGAGATGCTGGCGTCCATTGAGAAAGGAGTAGAATGAGTGACTTGACCGACCTGGAAAATAAGTACTACATGCAGGTGGCTCGGCGTCAACCCGTCGTAATCGTGCGGGGAGAGGGCACCCGAGTTTGGGATGAGAACGAGAAGGAATACCTGGATTTCACCTCCGGATGGGCAGTCAACACCCTGGGACATTGCCACCCTGCCCTGGTCCGCGCTGTAGAGGAGCAAGCTCGTACCTTAATGCAGACCTCCAACCAGTTCTTCACCGTGCCTCAGGTCAAGCTGGCCCAGATCCTCGTAGAGAACAGTTGCCTTGATCGGGTGTTCTTCAGCAACAGCGGGGCAGAGGCCAATGAGGGAGTCGTCAAGCTGGCCCGCAAGTACGGCAAGATCAATCGGGACGGGGCCTACGAGGTTATCACGGCATTGAACTCCTTTCATGGACGTACCCTGACCATGGCGGCAGCCACGGGGCAACCTGCCTACCAGGAGCAGTGGCAACCCCTCGCTCCAGGTTTCACAAACGTCCCATACGATGACATAGATGCCATCAAGGAGGCCACCAACAGCAAGACCTGCGCAGTCATGCTGGAACCTGTGCAAGGAGAGGGGGGCGTCAACGTTCCCGCCAACGACTACTTGAAACAGATAAGGGCGTGGTGTGATGAGCAAAACCTGGTGATGATCTTGGACGAGGTGCAGACAGGCATAGGTAGGTTGGGTACCCTGTTCGGCTACCAGCGTTTTGGTGTGGAGCCGGACGCCATTACCCTAGCCAAAGGCTTGGGTGGAGGAGTCCCCATAGGCGCATTCATGGCTAAGGAGAAGTTCTGCCTGCTGGCCCCAGGGGACCACGGCTCCACCTACGGAGGCAATGCTCTGACGTGTGCGGGAGCTTTCGCAGTGGTGGATCACGTCGTCCAGAACAACGTCCCACCCCATGCCAATGCTATGGGTCAGCGGCTTAGGGAGGGCTTAAATGCCCTCGCATCACGCTACGAGAATATCAACGAGGTCCGAGGCATGGGACTGCTTCTCGCAGTACAGTTCAGCAGCGACATCTCGGGCCAATTGGTGTCGCTCTGCAACGAAGAAGGGCTACTGCTCAACCCAGTGCGCCCCAACGCCATTCGTTTCATGCCTCCCCTGAATGTGAGTCCACAGGAGATAGATACGGCACTGGAGCGATTGGGGAAGGCATTGAGCAAGGTAGTTTCTGGCTAGATATTCCAACCTGGAAGGGGAACCATTCAAAGTGGCAATTAAAGTAGTCCTAGCGTA
>JASLXI010000112.1 GCA_030740415.1 Dehalococcoidia bacterium | reverse complement strand
CCCGCTTCCACGGGATATCTCGCTGGCAGAGATCAACCGCGCTCGACGAGTTTTCGAGAGCATCAGAAATGCCGTCGGTGACCAGTTGGAGGTGGGCATAGGGACTCACGGACAGCTCACCACATATAGTGCCATCCGGGTTGCTCAAGCCCTTGAGGAGTTCCACCCCTTCTGGTTTGAGGAACCGGTGCCTCCCGAGAACGTGGACGAGATGGCCCGGGTGGCCGCACACACGAGCATCCCTATTGCAAGCGGCGAACGGCTGGTGACAAAGTACGAGTTCTCGGAGCTCATAGAAAAGCATGCAGCACAGATCATTCAAATGGACGTTGGGCAGTGTGGGGGCATCCTGGAGTCGAAGAAAATCGCGGGAATTGCGGAGGCCCACTACGCCATGATTGCACCGCATATGGCCTGCGGACCTATTGCCGCAGTGGCAGCGATACAGGTGGATACCTGCTCACCAAACTTCCTGATCCAAGAAGCGAACATGGGGCCTCTTCACGACAAGATCTTCAAGGAGCCGCTTGTATTTAAGAACGGCTACATTGCCCCGCCGACCGGGCCGGGCCTTGGCGTGGAACTGGACAGCGAAGTGCTGAAACGCCACCTAGTGAGTTAGAAGTCCAATAACTCACATAGTACCATCTGGAATGCCCTGCATTTTTTCAGGACCGCTGTGTTGGCTAGACCACGCCACCCTCAGCCAGGAGTGCCAATTCAGCTCGGGTCAGGCCCAACTCCTCACAGAGGACATCTTCGTTATGTTCTCCCACTAGAGGAGCTCGCCTTGAGATCTGCCACAGAGAGCCGCTATAGATTCCTGCTGGGCCTGGGTAGGTGAAGGTGCGGTCCAGTTCGGGATGCTCAACAGCCGTCCAGAATCCTCGGTCCTCAAGATGCCCGTCATCAATCAGGCTGTCTGGGTTGCGGATAGCCCCCCAGGTGAAGCCGCGCTCCTGGCCGCCGTGGTACACCTCGTCCTGGGTTCGGCTCGCGACGAATTCGACAAATAGCCGGTGAATGTGTGAACCGCTCTCTCGGATTACTTGAGCCTCTAGGTACTTATCGTCCATCAGGTCGCCAGCCATGCCGTAGCCGTCCATCCATTCGGCCAGCGACCGTAGTTGTTTGGGAGTAAGCCGTATGGGTGCTATGGAGGCATTGACGTACTTGCCGTCTTTGCAGCGCAACTGGCTCTTTAGCTGGTTGAAGCCGTTTGGGGAAGAGGCGTGACGTCCGGTGTTTCGGCGGACCTCATCTCCCGTGTAGATGTAAGTGACTACGTGCATCTCTGTGGTGAGGGCACAGGCTTCGTGAATCGAGGCGTCGATGTACTGACCCTTCCCCGTCACGTTCCGGTAGTTCAGGGCAGACATGATGCCAATGTAGGCGTAGTGACATCCCATGTGCCAGGCCTGTCCCCCGCCTCCTGCAATTGGTGGTGAATCGGCTACGTCCTCCTCGTTGTAGCCGCAACAGCCCATCTGGCCTCCCGCGGCCAGGTGTACCAGGTCGCTGGTGAGGAAGTCCTTCCAGGGGCCGGTCTGGCCGAAGGGTGTAAGTGAACACATGATCAAGTTCGGGTTATCCTTCTTCAAGTCCTCGTATCCAAGGCTAAGGGAGGCCATGTAACCAGGTTTGAAGGTCTCTAATATCACGTCCGCGTTCTCCGTCAGTCGTTTGAACAGGTGGCGTCCGTCTTCTGATTCCAGGTTCAGGGTGATACCTCGCTTGGAGGTGTTGTAGTGCCAGAAGGAAAGGCTCCGGTCCCGGTTGGGGAGGTCGTCCAGGAAGGGGCCAATGGAGCGGGTGGCTTCGCCACCAGGAGGCTCGATTTTGATGAGGTCGGCGCCGAGGTCGGCCATGAGTTTGCCCGCCCACTGGCCCTTTTCGTCAGAGAGCTCCAGAACCCGCAGGCCAGCTAGAGGGCCGAGGTCAGTGCTGACGGGGTTGCCCCGATGGTTCTCGGAGGTCTTTGTAGGCGCCAACATTTGTCTTTCCTCGAGACTGAGGGAGCCCGCCTGCATAATCTCATCTACGTAGGGGAGGGGATCCCTAGTGGGAGGCCAAAAAGTCCCGTCCTCGTAACCTGCCGTCAACTCCTCGTGTGAGAGGCCCAGGAGTCCCTCGAACACCTCTCGGTTATGTTGACCGATCATCGGGGCCGGCAGGTGGTTAAGGGCGGGCGACTCGGACAGCTTGAAAGGGGCGTTCTGAAACTTACGCCGTCCCAGGACTGGGTGTTCCATCTGGGTGAACATGCCTCGATGCTCAAGCTGAGGATCGTGCTCCACCCGGTCCTTGTTGCTTTGGACGGGCATGGCGCGGACGCCAGCGGCCTGGCAACGCTCCATCACTTCGTAACGCTCCTGGGTAAGGGTCCAGGACTCGATTCCCCGATCCAGTTCATCCTGGTACAGGAGGCGTCCACGAAGAGAGGCGAACTTGTCATCGGCAGTCCAGGATGGAGAGCCCATTACCCGGACGAGCCTTTGCCATTCCTGGTCGGAGAAGCAGGCGATGGTGCACCAGTCGTAATAACCGCCGCCCTTGGTCCGGTATGCGTTGTGGGGAGCAACGGTTGGACCCCGGTAGTTATTGAGGAGAGGGGTGTCAGGCCAGTGGGCGCGATTGCCTGGGGGGAATCCTTCGCGATGCAAACTTCTGCCGTTGATAGTAAGGTCCAAGAGGGCTGAGCCGTTGAGGGGGATTCCGAGGATCATTTGAGAGAGGTCTACGTGCTGACCGATGCCGGTCACGTTGCGGTGATTGAGGGCTGTAAGAGCGGCCATCGCGGTGTACATGCCGCCGGTATCGTCCAGGTATGACCAGCCCCAGCCAGCGGGCTCCTCACCAGGCAGACCGGAGAGGTGGGTCAACCCAGACAGGGCCTGGGCCACCGGGCCCATAGTCTGATAGGTGTGGTTACGCCCGGTGTGACCAAATCCGGCCTGGGAGACGTAGATAATCCCGGGATTAATCTTACTCATCTCTTCGTATGACAGACCCCAGTCGTGGAGGACACGGGAACTGTAGTTCTCTACGACCATGTCAGACACCGCGATCAGGCGCTTGACCAGGTCAAGCCCCTTGGGGGAGCGCAAGTTGAGGGATATGCCAAGCTTGTTGGCGTTGGTGTCATTGAACACGAAGTTGGAGTTCAGGCTGGGCTCGACACCCGCGATGTTAAACATACCAGGGTTCCTTATCATGTCTGGGGTCTGGGGCCACTCGATCTTGATGACCTCGGCGCCCAGGGTGCCAAGCCAGCGGCAACCCCAGGGACCGGCGCGCACCCAGGTAAAATCCAGGACTCGGATTCCTGTCAGGGCTTGAGGTTTGGCATGCGTCTCCATCTGTACCTGTGCCACCAGTTTCCTCCTATATTCTGAGAAGTAACATTCGCGATACGGTCATTGTCACCGAGTGCCCGCATTATAAGTGGCGACCCTTGAGCGGGTCAATTTTTCTGGGTCATGCCTCGGGATTTGCCAGGTGTAAGAACTGAGGATGCACTTGCCTCTTGTCTGGCGAAAGGCCGATCACAGCAAATTAGGCACAGAAAGCTCGCTGCAGATGTTGCCAAACCACTCGACCACTTCTTTGTGCAGTGGTATGCCATTGGCACGGCGATCCGCTTCTTCCTCAGCCTCAGGCTGGCCCGGAACCAATACTCTCTCATGCCCAGGTGCAGGTGGTGTTTCCTTCAGCGTCCTGAGAAGCATGTCCATGGTCTCTTTGAATTCAGCGACATCCGTAAATGCATCTATTCTGTATGCGGCCACAAAGTGGTTGGTGGTGCCCCTTGCGTTGACCATGGGTAGGCCGGTCCCGGAGAGGACGTTGCACAGAATCTCTACCACGCATGCAAGGCCATACCCCTTGTGTGACCCCTGCTCACGGGTGCTTCCAGCTGGGAGCAGTTTGTAGCCCTGTGGGACCGCGCTGGGCTCCAAAATGGGGGTGCCACTACTGTCAGCCACCAACCCTCCTGGTATGACGGCGTCCAAACGCCTGGCCAGCACTATCTTGTTGGTGGCAACGGAACTGGTCGCGGCATCGAAGACAAAGGGCGGCTCTTCTTTGGCCGGCGCGGCGACTGCAATGGGGTTGGTACCCAGGCGCACTTCTGCACCAAAGGTGGGCAGGACCTGCGGCCCGGGAGCTGTGAGGCAAGTCCCAATCATGTCGTGCTCCAGGGCAAGCATAGCGTGATAGGCTGCCATGCCCAGGTGACGTCCATTGCCTAGTGTGACGACGCCAATGCCAGTATTAGCAGCCTTTTGTATGGCTATTTCCATGGCCTTGGGTGCCACCATGACCCCCAGCCCGCGGTCGCAGTCAATGTTGGCAGTTGACAGGGTTTCACGTACCACACGCCAGTTGGGACGGGGGTTCAGACGACCATCATTGTAGCCATTGATAT
>JASLXI010000111.1 GCA_030740415.1 Dehalococcoidia bacterium | reverse complement strand
TGGCATCCACAGGGCCGCGAGGGTTGTAGACAGGGTTGGCTGAGTGCCCCAGTGCTCGGCAATTGCAAACGCGACCGAATGTTGGTGGAGGTCCGCTGTGTCGAGGGCTATTTTCTGGATCATCGTTTTTGCTTCGAGTATCGTTCTGCTTATATCTTGTCAGTCTGAAGGCTCTCCTACTGATTCTGCTCAACCCTTCACTCCTATCCCGAGATAGATGTATTCCCGGAAGTATGGTCCAGCAAATGGGCAGAATGGACAGACCTGCGAATTCAAGAAGAACTGCTTTGATGGGTCTGAGATATTGGGGTACTGTTTCCTATTGGATGTGAATGGGGTGGTGGTAGTATCCCTTGACCAGAGGGAATTCGATCTGCAAATGGATTTCAACATCAACGCTTATTCGGGAGAGGTGACTCGGAGATGGGTGCTGTACGGTTCATCCGGCGGTGGACTGCCGATGCCTGGGAAGTACCAGGTCTTCTATTACAGAGACGGTATAGAGGAACTGCGATAGGATGTGACGCACACGCCTGCGGTCATCGGCTTTCCTAAGGGAGTGACGTGGGACAAGGACGGCAATGACCTGACCATAAACTGGCAGCCACCTAAGTTGGTAGAAAGTGGAATATGGTATAAAGTGGTGGTCTTCTCGGAAATCGCACCTCTAACAAGTCAGGTCTTCGATCGAGACCCTGACGAAGCTCGGCTTGCAGACGTTCCACTGGAAGCCAGCGACCGCGCTGAAGTGAACGTAGCAGTCTTCTTCAATGAAGGGTACGCCTGCGCCGAAAACGATTCCTTGGAATGCTATGGCTGCCTTGAGCTGGGTTCGAAAAGCCGAGCCTAGGCGTTCCTTGCCTTGGGAACCAGCTCGTAACGGATCTCCCAGTCCTCGTTCTGGTTGAGAATCTTGAGGAAGGAATCCATCTCCTCCTTGCCCCAGCGCGTGCCATTGAACAAGCAGGGGTGCAGGCACATCTGGCCCTCCCCATCGACCCCGCCTAGGATAGCGCCCCGCATATCGGCGCCCTGCAGTTCCGCCCTGTGGAAGTTGACGTCTATGAGTTTGGCGTCCTTGAACTTCGCCCCCGACATCTCGGCGCGGGAGAGGTTGGCTTTGGTTAGGTCAGCCCCCTCGAAGTTAACGTCTCGAAGATCAACCCGTAGGAGCGGTGCTCCCTGGAGGTCAGCCCCCGACAGGTCAGTACTCGATATATCTATTTTGGCATCAGGGTCCTGTTTTCTCAACTCATCGAACTCCGAAACGCTGCTGCGCAGGGCGGCAAGGTACTGCTCCTTCTCCATGTTGTCCCCCTTCTTCTTATGGAATGTGGGCCTATATTAGCATGTTTCTTCCTGGGATTAACTCCCTTGCTGAAACCATTTGCACTAGAGGCACAGAGGTATTCCCAACCTGCGTACAGTGTGTAGAGCATCAGTAGATTAGTGCGACGCAACCATTCTTGGTGTAGGGCGTGACCTGCTTATAAGTGCAGGGAGTACCATACTGCTGATATAATCTTGCCTAAGCTATAATGATTGCTGAATCAGTAAGATGACTAGGAAACAACAAGAAACAGGTATCTATCGGCGAATCGTCGTTAAGGCTGGGACCAACGTCCTCACCGGCCGCACAGATAACCTCGACCTGGAGCTTATGGCCTCCCTGGTCGAGCAAGTGGCCGATCTACACCAGCGAGGCATAGAAGTGTTGCTGGTGACCTCCGGGGCCATCGCATCGGGTGGACAGGTGCTGGACATCGCTGGTAAGAGAGAGGACATTCCATCCCGGCAGGCTCTCGCCGCGGTGGGGCAGAGCCGCCTCATGCATATCTACGAGCAGTTTTTTGAAAATCACAACATCGCCGTCGCCCAAGCCCTCCTTTCCAGAGGGAACATCATGGACCGGGAGGGGTATCTCAACGTGCGTAACACCCTGCTGACCTTGCTGGACCTCAAGGTCATTCCCATCATCAATGAGAACGACGTGGTGGCCGTGGAGGAGATAGGGGTAGAGGTCTTTGGCGACAACGACAATCTCTCAGCGATGGTGGCCAACCTGGCGGACGCCGACTTTCTCATCATTCTCAGCGACATCGATGGGTTGCACACCGCCGACCCTCGTGAAGATCTCCAGGCCGCGCTCATTCCAAGGGTAGAGCGGGTCGACCGGGCCATCGAGGCTCTGGCCGGAGCTCATCACAGCTCCAGGAGCCGGGGTGGTATGCAGGCCAAGCTGGACGCGATAAAGCTAGCCTCGGCCTCCGGCGTCGCGGTGGCGCTTGTGAATGGTAGGGAGAGCCGAGTCGTGCTACGCCTGACCGAAGGAGAGTCCCTTGGGACCTTCTTTGCCCCCACGCGTACCAATGTGGAAAGCCGCAAGCGATGGATGCTGAGTAGCCTATCGACCCGGGGGCGCATAGTAGTGGATGCCGGGGCCGCCGAAGCTCTGCGCAGCAACCATGGTAGCCTGCTCCCCGCTGGGATAAGGAACGTGGACGGCGATTTTAAGCGAGGGGACATTATCCTCGTAGTGGGTCCTGGTGAAGAACGTGTGGCATGCGGCATCGCCAGCTACGACGCCGCAGAGGTGGCTGCCATTAAGGGTCTGCGCTCCGACAGGATATACGAGGCTCTGGGTTACCAGTATGGCGAAGAGGTGCTGCACCGCAATAATATGGTATTGTTGTAGGAGCGAGATTGGATGAGTCAAGAGAGAATTCGCTTTTGGTGAGCCTGTTGAACCACATGGGCGAAGTCGAAAGTAGTCGCGCGGAGCAGGAGAAATAGATAATGACCACAGCCGCAGATACAAAAGAGCTAACCGCCAAGGGCCAGGCGGCCAGAGCCGCGGCGCGCAAGCTGGCTCGGTTGTCCACCGGCGTCAAGGACCAGGCTTTGGCCAACATTGCTGAAGCGCTCAAGGGTCGTGAGGAGGAAATCCTTGCGGCCAATACTAAGGACATGCAGGCTGGCAAGGAGAAGGGTCTCAGTGAGGCTTTGCTGGACCGGCTCATGCTGGACGCATTGCGTCTGCAGGGCATGGCTGAGGACGTACTGTCCGTGGCCGCCCTGCCTGATCCGGTAGGGGAGACCTTCGATCAGCGTACCCTTCCCAACGGCCTCCAGGTGGGGCGACGTCGTGTGCCCCTTGGGGTCATCGGTGCCATCTACGAGAGCCGTCCCAACGTCACCGTGGATATTTCTGTCCTGTGCTTCAAGTCTGGTAATGCCGTCATCCTCCGAGGGGGAAGTGAGGCCATCCACTCTAACACCGTCCTAGCCCAGGTGGTACGGGACTCCATTGTCAAGGCGGGAGCGCCCCAAGATGCGGTGCAGTTTGTTGACTCCCCGGACCGGGCACTGGTGGAGCAAATGCTGTCCATGAAAGAGTACATAGATCTGATGATACCCCGAGGCGGTGCCGACTTCATTCGCTTCGTTGGCGCAAGAGCGCAGATGCCAGCGATCACGGGAGGCGTCGGCGTGTGCCACACCTACGTGGACAAGGACGCCGATGTGGAGAATGCCGTGGCCATTGCCTTTAATGCCAAAGTGCAGAGACCCACAGTGTGCAATGCTCTGGACACCCTGCTGGTGCACTCCGAGGTTGCCCCAACATACCTGCCTGCAATCGCACAGGAATGGGCAAGGGCTGGAGTGGAGATGCACTGCGACCTTCGAGCGTTGAGTATTCTTGGCCATTCCGAAATGTCGAACCTGAAGCCCGCCACTGATGACGACTGGGGTACGGAGTTCCTCTCCCTCACCGCCGCGGTGAAGGTGGTGGATTCTCTGGACGAGGCCCTGGAGCACATTGAGCAGTACGGCTCCGGCCATTCGGAAGCCATAATCACCGAGGACTACTCCAAGGCTATGCGTTTCTTGGACGATGTGGATGCAGCCGCTGTGTTCGTCAACGCTAGCACCCGCTTCACCGATGGAAGCCAGTTTGGCCTTGGGGCCGAGGTCGCCATCAGCACCAACAAGATGCATGCCAGGGGGCCTATGGGGCTGAGGGAATTGACCTCCTACAAGTGGACCGTCCTGGGCACGGGTCAGGTACGGCGCTAGAGCCGAGCCTCGAGGGTTTGCCGCAATGGAGTTCCACAGGTGCGGTGTCTGGACAGGACACTAGATATGGAGAGTATGTATATGGCTGAGTATGGATTCGAACGGGAGTGTCGCACACCATATTCCGAGGTGTATACCGTCCTCGATGAGGGTGAGCCTATAGGCCGCTTAGACATTCATCTGACTGCTGCCGTGGTCCATGCCACGCTGTGCGTGGATGAGAGCCTCACCCAGGAATCCATCCAAGAGCTCATTGAATTCGTAGATGCCGAGATAGTGGATGTGGTGGGTGTTTCTAGAGACGAATTCATCATCCACGTGCACCAGGGGCGGGACGTAGGTGTGTTCAGCAACCACGAGTTC
>JASLXI010000110.1 GCA_030740415.1 Dehalococcoidia bacterium | reverse complement strand
AGAGAGCTGGAGCCAAGTCGGGTGCTACGGTCAGGATAGGCGATACGGAGATGGAGTGGAAATAGTATGAAGCTAGGCATCCTCGGAGGGACCTTTGATCCTATCCACATGGGCCACCTCATCATCGCGCAGGAGGCCGCTGTTAGGGCCGCCCTGGATGAGGTGTGGTTCATTCCTACGGGGCAACCGTGGCTCAAGAGTGGGACAAGAATATCTCCGCCGAACCACCGGCTGGAGATGGTGAGGCGCGCAACTCGATGTAATCCTGGGTTTAAGGTATCTGCTCTTGAGGTGGACCGCCCGGGGCCGACGTACACCGTCGACACCCTGGAGTCTCTGCGGGAGGGAGCAGCGAAGGGCGATGACCTCTTCTTGATACTTGGGATGGACTCCCTGGAGACCCTTCACCGCTGGCATCGCCCTGAGCGCCTCTTCGACCTGTGTACCCTGATAGGAGTATCCAGGCCTGAGCACGGCAATTTTGATCTAAGCTCGCTGGATAAGATCTGTTCAGGAGCGTCCGGCCAAGTTGCCATTATCGATGGCCCAAGCATAGGGATCAGTGGGGCGGAGGTACGACGGCGTGTCACCGAGGGCCTGCCGGTGAGCTACTGGGTCCCCAGTTCTGTCGAGAAGTACGTCCATGAGCATAACCTTTATCAGGAGGCTGGTCTTGAGCAATGAGATTGCCCGCGCAATCCTGGAGCTTTCAGTGAAACTAGGGGCGTTGAAGTACGGGGATTTCACGCTGTCCTCGGGGGCAAAGAGTAACTACTACTTCGACGGACGCCTTATTAGCCTGCACCCGGAGGGGGCATACTGGCTGGGCAAAGCCTTCCTCGAAGAGCTAAAAGGACAAGATATAGCAGCGGTGGGAGGGCCTGCCATGGCCGCCATCCCCATCGTCACCGCCGTCGCCCTGACCAGCCAAGTTGAAGGAACTCCGGTCAAAGCCTTCTTTGTACGAACGGAGGCCAAGGCCCACGGCACCGGCCAGCAGGTGGAGGGAGGCCTTGAGTCGGGTAAGAGGGTGATGATTGTGGACGATGCTTGTACCTCAGGTAGCTCACTGTTTGCCGCCATCAAAGCTGCAGAGGCCGCGGGGTGCAAGGTAGTGAAAGTGATGGCCGTGCTGGACCGTCAGCAGGGGGGCGGCGACGAGCTGCGTAGCCGCGGCTACGCGTTTAGTTCTCTGTTGAAACCGGCCCCCGATGGTACGGTGCAGGTGGTGGAATAAGCATTGTTACTGCAACTCTGAGGACAGTGGCCTGCAGGCTAACTCGAGACTAGGCTGTTCCAAAATCAGGATACTTCTGGTAGCTTGCTTTTCTTGCACGGGCGTTGACTTTGCTTGTTGAAGCTCGTTATCATCCAGGTGCTATGGCAGAAGCTGAAGGAGCACAACAGGTAGGGGGTTGGGCCGCCACCAAAGGGCTCCTTACGTCCATGCGGCCGCGCCAGTGGACCAAGAACCTCATCATCTACTTTGCCTTCTTCTTCACCATAGACCGAGCATGGAGCCTGGATGAGTTGGATGAGGCGGCTCGCCTCTTCGTACGAATTACGGCAGCCTTTGCTATCTTCTGTCTCATCACTAGCGCCGTTTATCTGTTCAACGATGTCTTGGATGCGGACAAGGATCGACACCATCCGAAGAAGCGCTATCGGCCCATAGCTGCAGGGATCCTGTCCCCCTTTCGGGCCATGGCCCTGGCCATGGCCCTGGCGGTCGGCGGGGTTGCCCTCGCCTTTATGTTGGAGCCTCTCTACGCCCTGGTTACGCTGATATACCTAGCCACGATGACAGCCTACTCCGTCTATCTGAAACGCCTAATTATTATCGATATTCTGGTTATCAGCTCTGGCTTCGTTGTGAGGGCCGCCGCGGGAGCGGTGGTGCTGGACGTGACCATATCCCCGTGGCTGTACATTTGCACCACCTTGGGCGCTCTGTTCCTGGGCTTTGCCAAGCGTCTCAATGAGTTAGTCCGCGCTGGGGAGAACGGCTCCATGCAAAGAGATACCCTAGAGGAGTACACACCTCGATTTCTAGAGCAAGTCATATCAACCGTGGCGCCTGCCACCCTAGTCTCCTACATCCTCTACACCTTCACCGCCGATAACCTTCCGAGCAATAACGCCATGATGCTGACCATACCCTTCGTGATGTATGGCCTTTTCCGCTACCTCTACCTGGTGCACCATAAGAACTTGGGGGAAAGCCCTGAGCAGATACTACTGACCGACACACCCCTAATTCTGAACATTGCGTTGTGGCTGGCTACCGCGGCGGTGGTGCTGGTGGCATATAGGTAAGGGCCTTCGGCTACCTGCCACAGGGTTGCGATCGAATCGAATCCGTCCGCCATACCACGGCACCGCTTAATTACTCCAACTGGAACGACTTCGCTGCTAGGCGGACTATGTCTTTGCCGATAGCCAGGGAAGCGGTTGCCCCGGGAGAGGGTGCGTTCCGCACGTGGATGGCGTTCTGGGTCTCAGTGATGTGGAAGTCGTCCGCCATGAGGCCATTCCTCTCCACCTCCTGTGCCCGAACCCCGGCGCCGCCTCTCTCCAGGTGGCCTTCTTCGATCTCCGGTACGAGCTGCTGAAGAGACCTCACGAAGGCTGCCTTGCTCAGAGAGCGATAGAACTCCTGCAGTCCTCTCCTCCAGTACCGGGCCCCCATTGCCCAGAACCCGCGATAGCTAAGGGTTTCGAGGGTCTCCCCTATGTTGACGTTCGTCATCTTGTACCCCTCTCGGGCAAAGGCGAGAACAGCGTTGGGACCGGCCTCCACGTCGCCATGGATGGTCTTGGTGAAGTGTACGCCTAGAAAGGGAAACTCGGGGTTGGGCACGGGGTAAATGAGGCCACGTACCAGGTGACTCGCTTCCTGCGAGAGCATGTAGTATTCGCCCCGGAAAGGGATGATCCGGACGCCGTCTTTAACGCCCATCATTCGGGCGATCACATCGGAGTAGAGGCCGGCGCAGTTGATGAGGTGGTTGGCGCTCACAACGCCGCGATCGGTCTCCATGTTGATGAGTCCATCGGCGTGCCTAATGCCTCGAACCCTTGCTCCTGTCAAGACCTCTCCTCCGTTATTGCGGAACCTGTCTGCATAGGCAAGGGTCACCTGGGCGTAGTCTATGATCCCTGTGTTTGGCGAGTGGAGGGCTTTCAAGCCTCTTACATGAGGCTCCATCTCCTTCAGTTCCTCGGCCGCTATCATCCGCAGCCCCCGGACACCGTTGGCGGTTCCCCGCTCATACAGCACATCCAAACCCGCTAGCTCCCGTTCGTTTGTTGCAACGATCACCTTACCGCACAACGCGTACTCAATACCGTACTCCTGGCAGAACTCCAAGAGAGTTCGGCTCCCGGCTACACAGTTCCTGGCTTTGAGAGAGCCCGGCTTGTAGTAGATACCAGAGTGAATTACGCCACTGTTATGACCAGTCTGATGGGTTCCAAGCTCCGCCTCCTTCTCCAGCACACCTATCTTGTATCTGGGGTACTGAGAGGACAAGTCAAAGGCGGTTGATAGTCCGATGATACCCCCGCCTATTATTGCTATATCGTAGGAGTGGTTGCCCATGACCTATTTCGCATTTTCAGCGCGGGATATACGGGATTGCAACCTTCAGACTGCCGTGACCGGGGCCTCATGAGAGGCGCCCTACTGCAAAAAATGACTTTGCACTGGTCTGTTGAGGCTTTGCTGGAGGCAGGCATAAGCGAGTCCGGGCCGTTCTGGGCATGCTGTGAGTCCTCAATGATTGCCTGGCGCAGTTCCGCAGGCAGGAGGCAAGCTTCTCGTAGAAAACCCGTTTGAGCCACTGTTTGCTCTTCATATCCCCCAGGGTCAGGCGTAACGAGACGGCGGTGGGCTTGATCAAAGAACCAGGTCTTCCGCTTAGAATAAGCTAAGTATATTGTCCGATAGTGCTGAAAGCAACCGCCATGCAGGGTTTGAATGGAAATGTATCCAAATTGACCCCCCTGCGCCCCCGTGCTATTATGCGCCTGATGGATGATATTTCCCTGCACTGCTGGTACAAGGGATGGATAATCTAGCGCAGATAGACTGGGAGATTTCGGTATGCACCGATTGCCCCCTCTCCCGCGAAAGAAATAAGGCGGTCCCGGGGGAAGGGCCGGAGAACGCGGAGATAATGCTCATAGGAGAGGCTCCGGGTTTCAATGAGGACAAGCAGGGTCGTCCCTTCGTTGGAGCCGCTGGACACTTTCTTGAAGAGCTCTTGGCCTTGGCTAAGTTGCGCCGCGAGGATGTCTACATTACCAATACGGTGAAGTGCCGCCCCCCCAACAACCGCGACCCTCTGCCTGGGGAGCTATCGGCCTGTCGTAAGTACGTCGATCGTCAGATAGAGGTACTCTCGCCAAAGGTGATCGTAACCTTGGGACGCCATTCTCTGACCAGCTTCCTGCCCG
>JASLXI010000010.1 GCA_030740415.1 Dehalococcoidia bacterium | reverse complement strand
AATGCTAGAGGAGCGTGGTGTCACCCGGGACAAGCAAGTTATCACTTATTGACAGGGAGGAATCCGTGCGGCGCACGGAGCCTTCGTTCTCACCCTTCTTGGATACGACCGCGTCCGCAACTACGACGGCTCAATGGGAGAGTGGGCCAATCGAGACCACCCGCCTCTTGTGTTGGAGACCACGGGCTGATCACATGGCCGTACTCTAAAGATGCGTATACATATCAGCAGAGGCCCAGAGGGAGCACGCCAGGCCACAGGCCACGTCGTGATTATCGATGTAATACGCGCCTTCACTACAGCCGCATATGCCTTCTCAGCCGGAATTGAGGAGATCGAGCTTGTCGCTACCGTCGAAGAGGCCCTCTCCAGACCAGGCTTCCGTATGGGAGAGGTTGACGGGCATCTCATCCCAGCCTTCGATCATAATAACTCGCCTAGTAGACTGATGGAGCGACGCCTTTCGGGTCGGGCCCTACAGCGCCCTGGGTCCAGGACCCAGGGCGTGGTCCTCGCCACACAGGCCCAGTCGCTCTGGCTTGGCAGCCTAGTGGTTACCTCTGCCACAGCTCGGGCTTTGCAGGACAAGGATGAGGTCACACTGGTAGCCATGAACGCGTATCCTGAAGGTACTGAGGATGAAGACCTGGCTGCTGCTCTATACTTGCAATCCCTATTACGCGGTGAGCCTCCGCCGACCGAGCGTACCCTCTCCATGGTACGTTCCAGCAGCTCGGCGGCACTTTTTGCACTCGGTGACCAAGATCGGCCCATAGAAGACCTGGATTGTTGCACTGCCATAGACGCATTCGATTTCGCGATGAGGGTCCATCGTCAGGACGGACGTCTTATTGCAAGACCCTGGCTGTAAAGCTGTGCTGAGGCATGTCATCGGAGAGACTTGGCAACGAGACTTCTGCGAGGGTACACTTAGCAGTACTCACAGTTGGTCTCGACAAGGCTAGTCAATCTTCTGGGGGAAATCTAGGGTGCTTGGGCATAATTTCTTAAAAGAAGTGGCAGCGCCGTTCTTCCAGAAAGAACCTGTCGCCTCGAAATCCTAGACATATCGACCTACGTGATATCCATTCTGCGCTATCAAGGAGACTACCACAATGGCAATATTTCTTCGTGAAGATGACGTAATCCGCCTCCTTCCTATGAGTAAGGCTATAGAAGTGGTTGAGCAGGGCTTCAGGGAGCAGGGCAACGGGACCGGAGTCAACCTTCCACGTGAACGTGCCCAGGCCGGCATCATGGGTGTGACCATGATGGTGGCAGTCCTTGGCGAACGGGGGGTCGGCGGTTTCAAGGCAATGGGCGCAGGTAAGCCCCTGGTATTGCTGTATGGCGGTGAGCCTCGACAGCTGCTTGCAGTCATAGAGGCTGGATCGTTAGGCCAAATCCGCACAGGGGCCGCCAGCGGAGTCGCCACCAGGTATATGGCCCGCGAGGATGCCTCATCCGTCGGTATGATTGGAACCGGAAATCAAGCCATAACGCAGCTTACTGCCGTCTGTACAGTCCGACCTATTCGGACCATCAAGGCGTACAGCCGCACTCCAGAGCGCCGCGAGGAGTTCTGCCGTACAATGAGCGATTCCCTGGGCATTGACGTATTGCCAGTCGCATCGGCGCAAGAGGCTATCCAGGGAACCGCCATTGCCATAGCTATCACCAACGTTAGAACCCTGGAACCGGTGCTCTTTGGCGACTGGCTTGAGCCTGGCATGCACATCAACGCCGCTGGCGCCAATTCCCTGGCTCGCCGAGAGCTCGACGACACAGCAGTAACGCGCTGCTCCATTATTGCTGCCGACGCCGTAGACCAGGCCAGGATAGAGTGCGCAGATTTGGTCATGCCTGCCGACTCCGGACTCTTGGACTGGGACACCGTGCTGGACCTGGGACAGGTGGTGACCGGCCAGGTATCGGGGCGCGCCGCCGACAGTGATATCACTCTATTCGAGTCCCAAGGGATAGCCCTAGAGGATGTAGCTGTTGCGGCCCACATCTTCGAGCGCGCAAAGGCAGAAGGCACAGGCGAAGCCCTTCCTTTCTAGCCAAGTAGGCCATCTCTTTCTCATACGAACCTGTCTCTTGGCTCCGGGGCTAGTGCTTCTTGTAGGCTGTGCTGGGCCAATGGTCACACTCATCCCGCGGTCCACGGCCACGATCATCCTAAAACTTCCTCCATCATTAATTCTTACTCGAACCCCGACAAGAACGCGGCTACCTCTTCCTACACCTACTACCAAGCAACCACCATCCGTCACAGCCAATGCCACATCCACGCTAGTTCCTACGGAACTTCAGAGCATCCGCGTCGAGCGCTCGTTTCCCAATCTTGATCTTCAAGGGCTCACCAACCTAGTACAGCTGTACGACGGCTAGGACCACATCTTCGTCACAGAGCAGTCGGGGCAAATCCGCGTCTTTTCCAACGCCCTATAGGCAACAGATATCAAGGTTTTCTGGGATATAAGTAACAAGGTCAGCGAAGCCAATAATCAAGAGGGATTGTTGGGCCTGGCCTTTGACCTGGAATACAGTTCCAATGGCTACTTCCACCTTTACTATTCCGCGTCCTCGCTTCGGCGCTCAATGGTATCCAGGTTCTCTGTGAACCAGAGCGACCCCGACGTAGCCGATCCGGGAAGCGAGACCATCATCTTGGAGATACCTCAGCCTTTTGGTAACCACAACTGCGGCTAACTCGCCTTCGGCCCCGACGGGTATCTCTACATTGGCCTTGGCAATAGTGGCTCTGCAAGCGACCCTCTGGGCAATGGTCAAGATACCTCCACTCTCCTGGCAGCGATCCTACGAATACACTTGGGGGACATATCCGAGGACAGAGGCCACCGCACACCGTCCGGCAACCCTTTTCTGGGCGTCATAGGCGCGCGAGGAGATATGGACATACGGGCTGCGAAATCCCTAGTACTTCTCCCTCGACGCGGAGACGTGGTTCCTGTGGGCGGGTGACATAGGACAGAACCGGTGGGAGGAGATAAACCTGGTGAAGAAAGATTTGAACTACGGATGGAACATCATGGAGGGCACAACTACTTCTCGCCAGACATAGACCGTGACGCCGCAGGCTTGGAACTGCCTGTGGCCAGGTACTCACATGCTCTGGGCTGCTCCACCACCGGGGGCTACGTTGTACCGTGGCATGATATACCCTGGCTTGTGGGCACATACGTGCACGGCGACTTCTGTTCAGGCAGGATAGGGAGACTCCGTCATGACGGTGCTTCTATCATCGAGCAGATGCTGCTGATCGATTCCGAACTCTCTATCACATCTTTTGGGCAAGAACTTGAAGACAACACGTACGTCCCCTCCCGCAACGATGGCATCTACCTGGTGGTCTCAGCCGAGTAGACAGAGCGCGCCCCGCTTAGGTACGAAGTGTCACTTCCCCCGCGGCCAAAGTCTGGAGAGAACCGTCACCAAGGCGCAAGACCAAACTTCCGCCTTCATCCACCCCCTGAGCATATCCCTCATACACCTGCTCACCCCAGGCAACCTGAACCTGCTGGCCCAGGGTATCCAGCATCGACACCCACTCCTCCCGAACTGAGTTTCCTTGCCTGATGGCCAGATAAAGCTCCTCCATCTCCTCCATAATCGCCCCCAAAAGCGCTAACCGTGAGACCGGGTGGCCCAGTTCGCATTGAAGGCTGGTGGCAGTATCCCTGATTTCCGGGTACTCACCTGGGTCGAAGTTGACGTTGACTCCCATGCCTACGATGGAGAAATTATCAACACTTTCTTGGGATAGGGAGTTTTCTATAAGGATCCCTCCTATCTTCCTTCCGCCCATGCGGACATCATTAGGCCACTTTATGGCAACCTGGTCTTTATCCAGGGCAATACTATGCAGCACCCTAGACAGGGCCAGAGACGCCATCATGGTCAACTGGGAGGTGTGTTCTGTCCTCGGCCTCAAAAGCAGAGAAAAATAAAGGTTAACAGCCGGGGGAGAGACCCAGGTCCTCTGAAATCGCCCGCGGCCGGCGGTCTGTTGCTCGGCGACCACCAGGGTACCTTCCGGCGCGTTGTCCCGGGCTAGTTTGCTGGCATCGTCCATTGTGGAGCCAGTGGTAGAGGAATAGGTTACACGGTAACCCATGCGAGTGGTTGTGAGACTCGACTCGATTATCCCTTTGCTCAGGTGATCAGAGAACATTGCCTGATTATACATCACTGTTGATAGGTAGGCCTGTAAGCCGAGTCCTGTATCCCGACATAGCCGGGACGGTGATCATCTATCTGGGACTCCGATTACTCGAAGCCTCTAGCAGCCAACCCGGGGACGGGACGGGCACCCTTAGCCCCCCTATGCGGCCTTGCTCCGAGTGGGGTTTGCCCTGCCTCCAATGTCACCATCGGAGCGGTGAGCTCTTACCTCACCATTTCGCCCTTACCCCGATAAATCGGGGCGGTATTGTTTCTGTGGCACTTTCCGTCGGGTTACCCCGCCTGGCCGTTAGCCAGCACCCTGCCCTGTGGAGCTCGGACTTTCCTCCCCGACAGTATCGGGGCGATCACCCAGCCTACCTATCAACTATATCCAAGTTTAGCACCGGCAATGACACGGGTCAAAATGGGATGGCTACAGTGGCATTTCATTGTCAGTTCAAGGAAGAACGCCCACCACCCAGATAGACAGTTACTCCTCTGCGTTCAGGGTCAATTCAACAGAGTCATCGCTCACGGAGACGTGAGAGATCAGCGACCTGAGAACATAGCCCACAGTATCCTTGTCCAAGGAGTCCCAACTCCGCAGCAGAGAGGACTGGTCTGCACTTGCAATAGCTTCTGCCAAAGGACCTTCCGATGATACGCGACCCATAAGAGCCTCTCTTTGATCGTCCACCTCCTCAATTGCGAAGCGGAGCCGCTCTAGGGAGGTAACTCCGGCAGCGGCGCTCTCAAGGGCTTTCAGAAACTGCGCATCGAGGCGCTCGCCATTCTTCTCTCCATTCGGCATACGCTGAAAAGCGGCCGTGGACAGAAGGAGCTTGGCATCACCTTTCTCCAGTGCTACTTTAGCCTGATCCAGTACCTTTCGTTCCAAGACCTCAGAGCGCCAGGTGTGATAACGACACATGCCCTGATTAGTCCGAGACTGGCACTGGTAGTAGCGATACTGCCCTACGATCTGAGAGCCATCCTTGCGACTCCATCCCTGGCGACGGCTCACTCCAATCATCCGGTTTCCACAGGAAGCACAGTACGCGAATCCCGACAGAAGAAACGGCTCGCTTGGATGGGACACACGCGTTGTCTTTCTTTGCGCCATCTTCTCCTGGGTCAGGTTAAACTCATAGGAGTTGACGATTGCCTGGTGGCTGCGGGGAACCCTCATGCCAAAGCGGGTATAAGTGCCAAGGTAAGCACGATTTCGTAGAACATCCCTCACCGTTACTATACTCCAGCCTCCTCCACTCCTGGTTGCGACACCCTGCTCATTCAGATAGCGCACTATGCGCCGCATGCCCATATTCTCCTTGGTGTACAGATCGAATATGAGCCGCACGGTATCGCCTTCGCCAGACACCACTTCCAGTTTGCCGTCAGAGCCAATCTTGTATCCAAAGGGAGGCTTACCCAGTCCTTCACCTCGGATGGCCTTGGCCTTCATAGCCTCCTTGATGCGTTCTCCCCTGGCTCTGTCGCCCTTCACACTACTCCAATACTTTAGGGCTTGCTGTAGTGGGTCCGGCAGGTCATCGTCACTGCAAACCACCTTGGCCCCCAGGATGTCCAGTTCCAGGACCCGGCGAATCGAGGATTCCAGAGCATCTCCCAGATATTGAGTTCCAGCAATGATGACGAGAAACTCAGAGTCAGACTGCCTCAGGTAGCCCAGCATTTCCTGGTACTGAGGGCGTTCGCCGTCGCCCAAGTTGTACTCCACAAATGTCACGATCTGCTGGTGTAGGTACATCTGGCAATAGTTGGAGAAGGCCTCTTGTTGGCTTAGAAGCGTAGATTCCTCCTGTGCCCCATCCTGTACGGAGAAGTAACCGATAGCCTTCATAGGTAATCAGCTTGCGTACAGTATTCGGCTGCAACTGGGGCATTGCACTGGCTTTTGTGCGGCACGCGCCAATTGCACCATCTTGGTTGGCAGAGAAATGCGGCAACCTTGGCACATCCCTCTTTCGACTTTGGCAACCGCCTGTCCTTGGCGGATAGACCGAAGAGAATCGTAAAGTTTCAGATGTACAGTGTCTACTAGCGAGGATAGGCCTTGGCGCTTCTCCTTCAGCAAGGCCGAGTCTTTCTGCAGGTGCGTCTTCTCCTTCAGCAGCTGCTTACACTCTTTTTCTCGTGCTATCTGAATCTCCTGAAGAGCGCTCTCCAGGCTACTAAAGCTCTGCTCAGTCTCCTCGATGGTCTCAAGGGCCAGGAGAAGGACCTCTTCCTGCTGCTCTTGCCGCTCGCGGAGCAGGTTTAGCTCCGTCTGCATGTCCTTCAGTTCTCGGGGATTACGCACAATTCCGCCGTAGAGCTTACCTTCCAGTTCCTTTCCCTTGTCCTGATAGGACTCCAAGGTGAGATCCAAGTCTTTACGCTCGGTCTCCTGCTGCTTCAGCGTAAGCCGGATCGCTTCCAAGGTCCTCTGAGTTTCCAAGAGCAGGCGATTGTCCGCAAGAGTCTCATCAATCGAAGCGATAGACTTCCTATACCGCTCGATTTCCACGTCGATGGCCAGGAGGTCATAGAGTTGCTGGACAACAGTCATGGTAGACTCCGCATCATCTCCATTGTAGGGAGGGGAAGCTATCCTTGTCAACAAAAACGGCAAATCGCTTCTCAGCCTGGCTTACGCTCCCTGATCATTCATAATCGAAATATAGCTAATCTTTTCTCATAAAAGTCTTAAACAGTATTGATTCATAATTTGACATATATTCACAATGGTGCTAGCGTTTGGCTAGGCAACTAGGACGGTATACAAATAATGGCCCGCAAAACAAAAATGATGCTTAGGGTGGAGGAACTCTATCGGCAACCCGTGGAGAGCCTTTTACCGAAAATGATCAACGAGAAAGGGCTCTCTGCCACCGCCGGCGAACTGAGCATCAGTAAGGCAACTCTGGGTTACTGGCTCCTCAAGCTTCGTATAGAGGTCCGGCGAATTGCCGTGTCTCCTGGGGAAATCCTGGTGGTCAAGAGGGACCACTAGTAGCCGACCGATATCCCCTCTTCACTATTCCTTCTTCGAAGGCGCCGCTGTTTACAGTGCTCCTAGGCTTGACCTCGGTTCGGAGGCATAGGCAATACGGCCGAAGAGGCTGGATATGGTCTCCATGCTAGTCGGGAGCTTTGGGTTTCCAACGGGTGACCGCTGACAGTAACGAAGCCGACAGCACAAGCCCTGCACCGAACAGAAATGCCGCTTCTGTATCCGCGGAATCGGCCAACATGCCTGCTATGGCTGGGGCGAACGCGGAGACGACGACCGCAGAACCAAATACCAGGGAGACGGTCGTGGCCTGCGCTCCCACCTCTACTAGGTCCATGGCCGAGGCAAGCAGGATGGACATCAGCGGAAACAGGAAAGCTCCCATGGCAAGTACTACTAGTCCAAAAAGCCAACCCGACGGCACGATGCTGAGCCCAACGAACGATAGCCCCAACATTGCCAGACTGGGAGCCAGAATGAGCTTGCGCCCCAGACGGTCCGAGGCAAAGCCTATCAACGGTTGTGACACTATCCCTCCTACCTGGGCCAGAGACAGGTATAGACCTATTGTGACACTGGAGGCTCCCAGATCCTCGTCGAGATAGATGGGAAGGAAGGTCAAAATGGTACTCTGCCCACCGGCAAACCCAGCTGCAAAGATGAGTACTAACAGGAGCTTGCCATTCCGCAGAAGGGCAGAGACAGACCCCAGATATCCCATCATGCTCACTCCAGAGGAAGTGCTGGTTGGAACAGTCCTGAGGAAGGCCCAAATCGCTATCCCAAAAACCAGACCCGGGATCACGCTCCCCTGAAGGACCAGGCGCCAACTGATAATCCCCAGAAGTGCTCCCACCAGTATCGGCCCCAGGGTCTCGCCCACACTGCCGCCGGTACCGTGAAGGGAAATAGCAAATCCCCTGCGTGAAGCAAACTCTCTGGAAAGGGACGATATAGCTGCGGGATGCCAGAACGAGATGGCTACGCTGAGTAGAGAGGCAGCTATCACCGCCATCCAGAAGTTTGTCGCTAATCCCAGCGCTACAGCAAAGACCGACACTGCGATGATGGTCACGCTGAGAATCTCAGCACGCCTCTTAGCGAACCGATCGCCCACAAACCCCGCGGGGACGTTTGCGAGTCCTCCGGCAATACCACGGAAGGTGGACAGGGTACCAACCTGGGTATTGCTAAGCCCAAGGCCCACCTTGATCTCTGGAAGCAAAATGAAGAAGGCAGCGTTGAACATGTGCTTTAAGCCATGTCCTGCTACTGCCACAATCAGCAGAGTGAGGCGTTGTCCGTTGGTTATCCCTTCGCTTCCCGGACTTGCCGATTCCCTATCTTGATCCTGCATCCATGTACCTTTTCGTTACTATATTCCTCATCCTTCCTCACTCCACAGTGAGCGCTTTACGATTTTGCGAATCCCTACACCCAAGTCACTCACGGAGCTATACCATTGTACCCTCAGGGTTGAGGCAGTCAATGTTAGATCCCCAAAGGGTCCAGGCAGAGTAGTAATTCTCTACCCACTATGCAATAAGCGCTTCTAAGCACATAGGACGACTATGATGCACTCAATCCTACGATGGCCAGAGACGTGAGTGAAATAGCCCTGGAGATTGCACGTGTATAATGGACTAAGGAGCAATAAGTAGCAATGTTGGATTCCCTCTTGAACGTACCAGTGGCCTTCGCCTTTGGTGCAGGCATGGTGGCTGCCTTCAACCCCTGTGGTGCTGCCATGCTTCCCGCGTACATTGGGTATCAGTTGAGCGGCGGCGGCGAGACCACCAATCCCCTCAAGGCTGTGATACGAGGCTTTTATCTGGGTGGAGTTGTCACCTCGGGATTCGTGGTCCTGTCGCTGGCCGTGGGATTCATTATCACCATCGGGGGAGATGCTATCTTCAACATCGTCCCATTCGCTGGACTTGGAGTGGGTGTAGGAATCGCACTCCTCGGCCTCTGCCTGCTCATCAGTGGAAAACACATGGGCATCTGGACCGCCACCAGAGTGAATAGAAGCAACGAGCGCAGTGTAAAAGGAGTGTTCCTCTTCGGCGTCGCTTATGCTATCTGCTCCCTGGGGTGTGCTTTTCCCGTATTCCTAGCCGCGGTGGGAATCCTTGCCGGGCAAAATCTTGGCGACCTGGACATACTCACCTCCTTGCTGCGTTTTGCCAGCTACGGCCTGGGAATGGGGATGATCCTCACAGGGGTAACCCTGGGTGTGGTCTTCTTTCGGGACACGGTCTCACAGATACTCGGCCGCGTGTTCCCCTACATCGGTGTTGCAGGCAACCTTGCCCTGATGGGTGCCGGAAGCTACCTTATTTGGTATTGGACCCTAGGTGCGGGAGGAGAGCTCCTGACCATGAGATTGGAAAAACTGTTTTAAGACTTGGAGGACTTTGCAAAGGTAGTTACTACCAGTGATCTATCGCTCAGTGAACTCATGTTGGTGGAGGTGGAGGATGAGCGCATGCCACTAGCCAACATCGGCGGCCAGTACTACGGTGTAACAGACGATTACACTCATACAGGGTGCCCTTTGTCCGATGGACAACTGGAGGGAGAGCTTTTGGAGTGTCCCTGTCATGGCAGCGAGTTCAAGGTAACGACAGGAAAGGCGATCAGCCCACCTGCCAATAAGCCACTAACGCCGTGCGGTGTCAGGATAGAAGGGAACGATATTCTGGTGGGCCCGAGTGATTAAGGACAAATAGGCCACCCCAGTTACACCTCCGAAGCCTTGTACAATATCTCTACCACAGTGTGAATGCCGCCACGGGTCTTGTAGTCCAGCCTCAAAGCCAGACTACGGGGCTGGCACACTGCCACCATGTCCTGAAGGATGCGGTTAGCAACGTGTTCCTGGACCATCCCAACCTGCCTGTACGATAGCAGATAATACTTAAACGACTTAAGCTCAAGGAGTTTCCTGTGTGGCACATAACGAATGATAACGGTGCCGAAATCGGGTAAGCCTGTCCAAGGGCACACGGCGGTGAACTCGTCGCTATCAATCACGACTTCGCACTCTTGTTTGGGATAATCGTAATCGAAGGCCAGAAGACACGCGGTGTCTATGGCTTCCTCTTCCCGCATCTCATAGCTGTGATCAAGGCTGGAATACGCCTCCAGAAGGTCATCTGCTTTAACCATGCCTAAGCCCCTTTCAAGGATATCTCGGTCAGTATAGTATATTCTTGAGACTTCACTGAAGAGGCCTCGTGAAGCGAATCAGTTACTTGCCTAGTTCCCCCACCTGGTACATCACCGCAGCAGCCATCGCAACTCCCGCAGTCTCACCCCTGAGAATGCGCTGTCCAAGACTCACAGGCACCACTCCTGTGTCACGAGCTTCCTGGACCTCCTCGGGAGCAAAGCCGCCTTCAGGCCCTACCAAGAAGCTGAGTCCCTCCACTTTGACCCTTTCTATATGCTCCGTGAGGGTATCCCTGAAGCCCTTTTCAGTTTCTCCTTCCCAAGCCATGAACCGCACGCCGGAGGCCACGGTAAATACTTCGGTCAGGGACATCAAGGGTTCCAAGATGGGTATACGGGCCCGTCCGGACTGTTCTGCTGCCTCGGTAAGGATACTATGCCATCGGGGCTGCCTACCATCGCCCCAACCCCTC
>JASLXI010000109.1 GCA_030740415.1 Dehalococcoidia bacterium | reverse complement strand
GACCCATTCTGTGATTCACGAGACCCTGGTAGACCTGCTCACCATTCAGAAGGAGATTCATCCGGGTCTCTTTGCCGTGATGGACGGGACCTTCGCCGGTGACGGCCCCGGGCCGCGAGCAATGCGATGGCACGAGAAGAATGTCTTCCTAGCCAGCGCCGACCAAGTGGCTATCGATGCCGTGGCAGCAAAGCTTATGGGTTTCGATCCCATGTCTATCAAATTCATCCGGCTGGCCCACGAGAAGGGCCTTGGCTGCGGCGATCCATCTCAAATAGACGTGGTGGGCGAGGACATAACCGGAGTCAACTGGCACTTCGAGGGAACCAAGAACACCTTCGCCAGCCGGGGCCAGAAGCTCATCTATTGGGGCCCCCTCAAGCCCCTAGAAAATATACTGCTGAGAAGCCCCATCGCTCCATGGTCCTTCGTGGCCTCCAACCTGTACCACAACGCCTACTGGCTCCGCTTCATCGGCAACCGCAGGGTGAAAGCGGCTATGAGAACGGGATGGGGCCAGCTCTTCCAGCAGTACTAGCAGGGCAATGCCCAGCATTTCAAGGAGCCGGTCGGTGAATAACGACAGAGGACCATCTCGCATTTCCACCGTACTCTTCGACCTTGACGACACCATCATCGACTCATATGCGGCTCGCGTTCAGGCCCTTAAGGACGTTTTCTCTACCGGGAACATACTCAGCCCTACTCCAGAGCAATTCCTGCACGAGATACGTGGCGGCCAGTTCGAGGGTGGATTGAAACAGCTTGAGACCAAAGAAGGGCGTGACCTCGACCTATTTGGAAGCTACAACCGTTTCTATTGGAACAAGGAGCCCGGCCTGATTGGCCTTTATCCAGGCATCAAATTAGTAATCCAGAAGCTCGAGGCCCTTGGGATAAAGCTTGGAATTGTAACGCAGAAGGAGTGGGCCTTTGAGTTGGAGGGACGTAAGGTGGGTGCATCTCAAGAACTGCTAGAGCTAGGCATGATTGACCTGTTCCCGGTCGGAGTGGGATTTGAGAGTGTTTCCAAGCACAAGCCCCATCCGGAGGGAATCTTTCTCGCCTTAGAACAACTTGTGGCCCAAGCCAGCGAGACTATTGTTGTGGGAGATAGCCTCGCGGATATGAAAGCTGCGCAGGCTGCGGGGTGTTGGAGTTGCCACGCCGTATGGGGCATCACCAACCCAGAGCATAGCCTTGGTAAGGTTGAAGTCGATCTGGTTGCGGAGATGCCAGAAGCCCTGCTCAAACTTCTCCTCATCTAGTCCCCTGTCTCTGTACAGTCATCTTCTCACGTTATGGCATAATAGCCGCGTTATGCTAGACATACACGAAGGTTTGTGGATTTCCTACGACTGAATTGGTACCAACTCACAAACTCCAGTGTGAGGTGTATCTGGAAGCGATTACCTAGGAGGCAACCCCATGACGTACCAACGCGAGAGCAGCTACGGACGCAGGATAGCGGAGACGATAATCGCACACTTTCGAGGTGCCTTAATCGGGGGACTGCTCCTGCTGGTGCCTGTAGTCATCACCTATGTAGTATTAAGATGGCTCTTCGACGCCATTGATGGCCTGCTCCAGCCGGCCATTCAGGAAGCCTTCGACAGACAAGTGCCAGGACTCGGCGCGGTAGCCCTTGTGCTCATAATGTATATCGTCGGCCTGATGGAACAGAATTTCCTGGCCCGCCGGACCTTCGACCTGGGGAGGGCCATGCTGCTGCGAATCCCCATAGTCGGCGCGGTGTATTCCTCTTCCAAGCAGCTAATCGATGCTTTGTCTGGGACAGAGTCTTCCAGCTTCAGACAGGTGGTGATGATCGAGTACCCGCGGAAGGAGGCCTGGACTATTGGTTTCCTGACGGGCAGCACCGTAGATAATGAGGCGAACCCCCTGTCTGTTATCTACATCCCCACCGCACCGACACCCAACTCAGGATGGATTGCAATCCTCCCCGAAAGGGATGTCCTGTATACCGACCTTACCGTGTCAACCGCGATGCGACTTGTGCTGTCCGGGGGCATCATTGCTCCGCCCTTGATTAGCACCAGCCAGGCCTCCTGAATTATCTTCAAATTGGGCTCTATTACCATCTAACCCACCAGTAGGGCTAGGTGATACAGGGAGAAAAGAAGCCTCCGCATTACCTCGAATTACCCCCATGATGATTGTAATCACGCTACAAACCCTTGCTTCCTTACCCCTCATCATCCACTCTCAATAAAAGTCCCAGGCATGACCAGGGTGAGATTCGAGAGACCCTGGCTGTGAAAATCCCGTGAAAGTTTGCCGATCACTACCCCTGTGGCATAATTACCCCACCATGCTGTCTGAAACCAAGGCAAATATCGTCAGGGCCACGGAGATGGTCAAGGCCTATGCCCAGGAATTGGGTTTCGACTTGGTTGGCATAACCTCGGCAGAGCCTTTCACTGCAACGGAAGAGATCACCCTGGAACGTGTTCGCGACGGCCTGATGGACGGCCTGCCCTGGTATCACCGGGCCCGAGTGATGCGCGGATGCCGTCCGCAGGAGATGCTACCCGGTGCTCGCTCCATCATAGGCCTGGGCTTGAGCTACCTGACCGAGGATGCGCGGAACTATGGCAACACTGTCCGAGGCAGAATAGGCCGTTATGCCTGGGGTCAGGACTACCACAAGGTTATGGAGCAACGAATGAGGCTGTTTGTCCAGGGGCTCTCCGAGCGATTCAAGAATCCAATACACGCCAAAATATACGTCGACACCGGTCCCATGCTGGATCGCGCGGTGGCCGAGAGGGCAGGCGTCGGCTGGTACGGCAAGAACACCAACATCCTCACCAGCAGCCACGGCTCCTGGGTATTCCTGGGCCAGGTGATCACGGACCTAGGGCTAGAGCCGGACATCTCTCTCAAAAAGACTTGCGGCCAGTGCACCCTGTGCATCGACCAGTGCCCCATGGGGGCCATCGTCGCGCCCTATGTCATCGACAACACAAAGTGCATATCCTACCTTACCATCGAGGGCCGCGGGCCCATACCGCGAGAATTGCGCCCCCTGGTAGGCGACTGGGTCTTCGGCTGCGACATCTGCCAGGACGTATGCCCAGTAAACCGCAAGGCCCACCCCACGCGAGAACCGGCCTTTCAGGCCGGGGAGCACGGCTTCTCCGCCTTGGAGCTTCTGCCGTTGCTGAAGATGACAGAGTCGGAATTCAAGGAGAAATTCCGCAACAGCCCCATCCGCCGGGCGCAATGGACTGGTATGCTTAGGAACGTGTGTGTCGCCCTAGGCAACATCGGCGATCCGAGAACCGTGCCGGCCCTGCTCGAAGCCCTGCACCACGACGAGCCACTGGTGCGTGGACACGCGGCCTGGGCGCTGGGCAGACTCGACGGGCCGGAAGCGACAGGCACTCTGGAGCAGGCGTTGGCTGCAGAGAATGACGAGAGTGTGAGGGAAGAGTTTGCGGCGGTGCTGAATCTATCAGCAGAAAGGTAGACAAGTATAGCTGACCATTACGAGACCCTTGGGGTTTCTCGTGCAGCCTCCCAGGAGGTTATCAGGACAGCTTTTCGGCGCCTAGCGTTGCTCTACCACCCAGACAGGAACAAGAGCCCCGACGCATCTCCAAAGTTTCAAGTGATTAACGCTGCCTATCAGGTTCTAGGCAACCACGGAGACGTGCAGAATGCGACAGGTTCCTTCCATCTCCTGCTCAGAAGAACAGTTTGTCCCACCTGTAATGGTCAGGGACGCATCTACAGCAGGTACACTACTCGTGACCTCTCCGGCAGCAACTTAATCAGATGTCCCATTTGCTTCGGGTCTGGCGTACGCTCAATACAGAGGCGAGTCAGACAAGGGACATGCTCTAGATGCAAGAGAAATAGCAACTGGCTATATCTGTACAACTACAACCCGTGGCAATGTCAGACCGGCTGGTGCGGAAACTTTTGGGGACAGGCCGAGGACGAGGTTCTAGGGAGCGGGGCAAGCGGTGCCAGCACCGGGACCAATAGACAGAGCACGGAGGAGCTTTTTAGGCAGGTTGAGGAACAACTGCGGCGCGAAAGAGGGTCTCAGAGACCTCAAGCGCGGAGCTCTAATGATGAGGGTTTTGGCCCCGCCCTAACGCCCAGCTCCACACCTCAAGATATCAGAGACTTTCAGCGGCGTCGCAGGCAGAGGCACAGAGGTTCCAACTTTTGGAGGAATCTGGCTGTAATCACCGGCATAGCAATAGTCCCTAGGATTATTGTATGGGAGCTTGGTTTAGCAGATTCTTTACCAGACCTAATCCCCATTCCAGGCCCGGAAGAGGCCACACCTACACCCACAGCTGTGGCAACACCCACATCCACGTTGATGTTCGTGCCGTCTTCGACTCCCCCTCCCACTATGACACCTACCCCTACACCCACGTCTACGCCCACTCCCGTTCCCGAGCTTACCCCAACCCCTATCCCGACTGCTACCCTCACCTCTGGCGAATATGTGTCCC
>JASLXI010000108.1 GCA_030740415.1 Dehalococcoidia bacterium | reverse complement strand
GGCGAAATAACCATAATTCATACTCTGGGCAAGATACCTCCTGCCAGAGTAGTAGTGATTGGCCTTGGGCGGCAGAAGGACTTCAGTGCGGAGGTGGTGCGTCAGGTATTGGGCACCACATGCCGTAGGCTACGGCGAGCCGGGATAGAGAAGGCGGCGACCATTCTCCACGGAGCGGGGATTGGCGGACTGGATACGGCGGAATCGGCCCAGGCCGTTGCAGAGGGGGCCCTGCTGGGGCTTTACACATTCAATCGCTACTTCAGCAAGGCCGAGGGCGAGGGGAGCGGACCGAAGGAGCTGACAGTGGTGGAGATGGACGACTCCAGAATTTCTGCCATCCAGGAAGCTCTGGATAGGGGAGAGATATTCTCTGATGCCGCTATGCTGGCGCGAGACATGGTCAACGAGCCTTCCAATTACATGACGCCGACCAAGATATCGGAAATCGCGCAGAAGGTTGCTGAGGAGCATGGTCTGGAGGTCACGATTCTGGACAAGCCCCAGATGAGGGAACTAGACATGGGAGGGCTCCTTGGCGTGGCCCAGGGCAGTGCGGAGCCTCCCAAATTCATTCTCTTACCCTATCACGAGGACTCGGACAATCCCGACAACAACCTGGGGCTTCTGGGCAAGGGCATTACCTTCGACACTGGCGGAATCTCCCTTAAGGGCGCGGCCGATATGGGGGAAATGAAGAGCGACATGGCAGGGGCGGCATCGGTGATAGCCGCAATCAAGGCTATTGCTCAAATTAGACCTAAGCTAAACGTCACAGCAATAGCTGCCGCCACCGAGAATATGACCGGGGGTTCGGCCCAGAAGCCCGGCGACGTGCTGCGCACAATGAGTGGGAAGACCGTGGAGGTGGAGAACACCGATGCCGAGGGTCGTCTGGTCCTCTCCGATGCACTGACATATGCTAGGCAGATGGGGTTGAACCGGTTGGTAGACGTGGCAACCCTCACGGGAGCAATCGTGACCTCGTTGGGAGACATCTGCACCGGGGCCTTTGCTAACGACCAGGGCCTGGTGGACTCAGTAATCAGCGCTGGTGCGATCTCTGGAGAGCGTATCTGGCAACTCCCCATGTACGAGGAGTACAAGGAGCAGAATAAGAGCCAGGTGGCGGACGTGAAGAACACCGGGGGAAGGAAGGCGAGGTCCATAGCAGCGGCCCAGTTCTTGGCGGAGTTCAGCGAGGACACGCCCTGGGTACACCTGGACATCGCCGGGACAGCCATGAGCGACAAGGAGTCCGGATACCAGACCAGAGGTGCGACTGGCGTGCCTGTTCGGACCCTCGTGAATCTAGCCCTGAACCTGGCTGGGCGTTAGGAGCCGTCTAAAGCTAGAGCAATACAAAGCTAAACGCAAATTCCGTATAATTGGCTATGAATAACCACGTAAAGTATTCTCCAGTCTCCTCCCATGACCTGGCCATTCGGGAGTTGTCACCTGCAGACTATGAACGCATGTCCTTGGCTGAAGTGAGGGTTCCGTCGAGTGCGACGCACTCCAGGGCACGTTCGACAAGAAACGATGGACTATCCGTCTGTATAGAAGGAACCATCACCTCCAACTCTGCGGATAATCTCTGGAACTGAACCCTAGGGATATACGCTTGATGCCAAGGGCTGAATGGTTCAGTTGTTGGAAGGACACTAGTGAAGAAGGTAAGCTGCTCTCAATAAATGCTCCGCCTTTGAATATGGCTCGTGGAGAGATTACTTCCTAGTCAAAGCTGTTGAATTGACCCACTGGCTGCACCAAGAACTACTCCCCTTCTCCTTGCCCTCACACCTAGGAGGTGTTAGAATTTGCCCCGTCTGGTGGCCACATTAAGCGAGGTGGGCGTGGCCAAGTTTGGTCTAAGGCGCCAGGTTGTGGCCCTGGAGATCGAGGGTTCAAATCCCTCCGCTCACCCCAGTACTGTCATCTTGCAAAGCAAAGTGAGGGTTACAATTTGCCTAGTCCGACCGTTTCCACATCATGGAACGCGTCCACAAACCCATATCTGGAAAGCATGGAGGTTGTAAAGGAGGGAGACAAGAGCGGATACGGTATGGTAATCCGCTTTACCCTCAGGGGAGGTAGAGAGGTCAGCGTCATCTCCCTGCCCCACCAATTCCCAACAAGGACAGGCCCTACGTGGGCGTATCTGGTTGACTGCGAGGGTTGGACCCTTGTCGATGCCGGTCCCCGAGGCGCTCTGGATGCACTGGAGAATGGCCTGAAGGTGCAGGGTCGGAAGCTCACTGACCTCAAGAGGGTCATCATCACCCACGGCCACCAGGACCACGATGGGAATGCCTACGACCTGGTCAAAGCGAGCGGTGCCGAGCTATGGGCCCACGAGCTGTACTTCCACTTCCTGCCCTATGAGTACGCCCGTATGGGCTTGGATAGGGAGTCACCTCTGCATCGGGCGATATTTGAGGTCAGTAGACGCGAAGCAGAGCGGTATCGGAGCCGCTCCGGCTCCTCAGACGATGGACCTTGGCGTGACCACTATCGGGGCTATATAACTGGGCATCGCAGCATCCTGGAGGAGAAACTGCCCACGCACGCCATTCAAGATGGTGAAGAGCTCGGTGACATGCGGTTCCTGTATACGCCGGGCCACGCAGTAGACGAAATATGCGTCACAATGAATGGGGCTGTGTTCACAGGTGACCACATTCTGCCGCAGATAACCCCTCACCCGACGATAAAGCGGACCTATCCTGAGGCCATGCTTGGCACAACACCATCCGGGTATCAAGACGCTGGCGAACACTACGGACTGGCCCGCTACCTGAAGTCCCTTGGCAAAGCACTGAGCATTGACTACCATACGACGGTGTTTCCCGCGCACAGACTTTTCAATCATGGTCGTTTCAATATTCGGAACGTTCAAAGGGGCCAGGAGATCGTGCGTCACCACGTACGACGACTGGAACACGTTATGGAAGTCATGGGTGAAGGCGCGGATACGCCAGTCAAGGTAACTGAGGAGCTGTTCCCGCCCCGAAAACTCGCAGGCGGTGGGTTCTTTGCCGCCGTCTCAGAGGTTGTGAGCCACCTAGAGTTGCTGGCTGACTTGGGTGACATTCAGGTCTCCCAGGACGGGCGAATAAGAAGAAGCGGAACGGATTACTTCCACCCAGAGATCGAGGCTATGACTGCTAGAAACCAGGGCATGCTGCGGCCTCAAGAGGCCCAGCATTAGACAAAGGGAAGAGGAATGGTTGAATCTAACAACTGGAACCCCAAACGAGTCATGATTATCGTGGCCCACCCCGATGACGCGGATTTTATGGCCGCTGGCACACTGGCTAAGTGGGCACGACAGGGCAGCGAGGTCTATTACGTCCTCTGCACCAGCGGTGACAAGGGTACCTCCGATCCGGAGATCAAGCCGGAGGACCTGGCATCCATCCGTGAGACAGAGCAACGGGCTGCTGCTGCTGTCGTAGGTGCTCGGGATGTGGTCTTCCTACGCTACCCCGATGGCCTCCTCCAGAACAATATACAGCTGCGCAAGGACTTGGTGCGCCAGATCCGTCGTTACAAGCCCGATGTCCTGGTCTGCCAGGACCCTGAAAACCGCTACAGCGGTGGCTACATCAACCATCCGGACCATCGGGCCGCGGGAGACACCGCGCTGGATGCCGTTTTCCCTTCGGCTCGCGACTATCATATGTTTCCTGAGCTTGTTATCGAGGAGGGTCTCATGCCCCACAAAACCCTGGAGGTGTACCTGGGTGCGCAGGGCCCCAGTGCTACGGTCTGGGTGGACATCGCCGAGACCATTGATATCAAAGTTTCAGCGCTACGTGAGCACATGTCCCAGGTGGGGAAGGATCCGGAGCGTCTACAGAGCCTCGAGGCCCGGATCAAGGAGCGATCGGCGGAGGTGGGAGCTGCCCACGCTATGAGCTACGCCGAAGGTTTCAAATACATACACCTTCGCTAGTCCTGGCTGAATACGGGCACTGAAGAGTACAGCGGCCCTTCATAGGGGCAACAGGCCACAGGTTGTGTTCGTTGACGAGACCAAAGACAAAGCCCTGGAGGGCTAGGCAGTTCACTTTCTAGGCGTTTTCCCAGAGTCTCGCTTAGATATTACTCTCACAAAGTCTCTGCCTACGGTATGCTTCGTTTACCACGGAATGCTTATTACCACCACCGTAGAATGGCCTGAGCGCTAGATAGGTCACAAACTAGGTAGAAGAAGCCACCTTATCTGATTTCCCCAGTGTTAGCGCGCGTGTACCTAAACGCAGGGATTGTTCCATACCTGGGGTTCGTAGAGTATTAACTGCCATATGGTTACGGCGTGAATATGCCCTGGGAATGGTCGCGGAATTTCTTGAACTCTTAGCTTCATTTTGCCTTATGCGAAGCGCATGAGTCAGCCCTTCCAATCGTGGGTGAGGCTTCCACGATCTACTATTTCTACCGAATGACGATATTTCTAGGTGCTCATCTCGGTTTCTGTTCTAGTTTGGGATACAGGTACTCG
>JASLXI010000107.1 GCA_030740415.1 Dehalococcoidia bacterium | reverse complement strand
GACCAAGGGAGAACATCTCCAGCATGGCGTGAAACCCGTCCTCAAAGCCGGAAAAGGAGATTGTCTTGAAGAGACGGGTCTCCGGCTGCCGGAAGACCCTGAGGGTGGCCCGAGTTATGATGCCAAAGACACCCTCAGCCCCAATGAACAGGGGGTGAAGCGATGGGCCAGCGGAGGTCTGGGGCACTGCCCTGGTCTGCATACTCTCTCCGTTGGGTAGAACCACCTCCAGCCCAAGCACCTGATCTCCCATAGAGCCGTATTTGGCAGCTCTGTATCCCACGCTGTTGGTGGAGATGGCACCTCCTACGGTGGCTATGGGTACACTGTAGGGGTCATGGCCCAGCATGAGCCCATGCTGGTTGAGAGCAGTGTCCAGGTCTCCCAGCACGGCGCCAGCCTCCACAATAGCTGTCCTATCCTGGATGTTCACCCTAACGATGCGGTCCATCTTCTTCAGGTCTACGGCTATGCCCCCATATAGAGGAGTCACGGCGCCCGTCAGTCCTGTGCCTCCACCGTAGGGTATTAGAGGTATGCGGTCCTCGCAAGCAAGCTTGACTATTTGCGCTACTTCAAGGCTGGATGAGGGCCTGACCGCGACGTACACTCGCGGGGGGAAAAGACCTGGCAGACCGCTCCCCCAGCGACCGTAGGCATCCAGGGAGTAAGCTTCAATCGAGGACTCATCCAGAAGCACGTTCTCTGGCCCCACAATGCTTCTCAGAGTTTCCAGTGCTGACAGGGCAATCACAATATGTTTCCTTGTTACCTCTTACTTATCCAGGAACCTCAATTAACCTGACTACTGAAACAGGGGAGAGGGAGGAGGCAGACCAGAGCCGCATTTAGGCCTCAGCGCGGGCTCTTGAATCTCCACTTGGTGCCATCAGGGGTGTCCTCAAGGGTCACTCCCAGCTCTTCCAGCTGATTGCGAATAGAGTCGCCCATTTGGAAGTTACGTTCGGCCCGCAGTTGGGTGCGGGTCTCCACCAGTAGGTCTATGAAAGGGTAGGCGTCCTTGTGATCCGAACTGGTTTCCTCGGCCATGGACAGGCCAAGGACTGATGCCATGTCACGCAATGTTTGCTGAGCGCCTCTTACGGCCGCGCCTGTCTCCTTGTGACGGTTAATCTCATGTGCCAAGTCGAACAGGGCCGCCAGGGCCTGAGGTGTGTTCAAGTCGTCGTCCATAGCGGCGATGAAACGCTTGCGATAGGGCTCCACGTCCACCTGACCTTCGTCATCACTCTTGATGTCGCTCCTTAATGCGTTGAGCAGCCGGTCCAGGGCGCGCTGGGCAGAGGTCACACCTTCTTCGGTATACATGAGCGGGCTTCTATAGTGGGACGAGAAGAAGTACATGCGGAGGGTGTCCGCGCTGTGGGCAGTGAGGGCGTCACGACAGCTAACGAAGTTCCCGGTATGGCGGGTCATCTTTTCGGCATCGTCGTCCGGGAGTCGTAGCAGGCCGTTGTGGACCCAGAAACGTACGAAGGGTGAGGCATCAGTGTAGACTTCCGACTGGGCTATCTCATTCTCATGATGTGGGAAGATGACGTCCTGGCCACCGCCGTGGATGTCTATCTGGTTTCCCAGCAGGCTCAAGGACATGGCTGTGCACTCGATGTGCCAGCCAGGGCGTCCGGGCCCCCAAGGAGTGGGCCAGGAGGGCTCACCCTCTCTGGATGCCTTCCAAAGTGCGAAGTCCATAGGGTCTTCCTTGCGTGGGTCGATCTCTATACGTGAACCGGTTCTCATATCTTCAATGGGGCGTCTAGAGAGCCGTCCATAGGTTTGGAAATTACGGACCCGAAAATAGATATCGCCCTCTACTTCGTAGGCGTAACCTTTCGCGACAAAGTCCTGAATAATTTCCACCATTCTGTCTATGTACTCTGTAGCTCTGGGGTAGTCGTGCGCACGTTGAATTCCGAGGGCATCCATTTCCCCCAGGAAACGCTGGATGTAGTGGTCCGCCATCTCGCCGATGCGGGTTCCTTCCCTTTGCGCCACCTCAAGGATGCGGTCCTCAATGTCCGTGAAGTTCTGGACCTGGTAGACTCGAAATCCCTGGTACTCCAGGTAGCGGCGGAGCACATCGAAGAACACGTAGGACAAAGCGTGGCCTATGTGGCAGGGGCCATACAGGTTGGGGCCACAAACGTACATGGTGATTGCGTCTCCCAGAAGAGTGACCTCTCGCTTTTCCCCGGAGAGGGTATCGTACAGCCTCATTCGGCCCCCTCGATGGTGGCGATGGCGTAGGCCGTCATTCCCTCACCCCGACCGGGGAAGCCCAGGCCGTCTGAAGAGGTGCACTTTACGTTCACCTGGGTCGCTGCAAGGCCCAGGGATTCGGCAATTGTTTCACGCATATTTTCTGAGTAAGGAGCCAGTCTGGGACGCTCGGCGATTATTGTAGCATCGAGGTTGGTTATATGCCAGCCTTGCTGTTTCAGGAGATCGGCGCAGTAACGGAGGAACCGTATGCTAGACGCTCCGCGATACTGAGGGTTCGAAGAAGGAAAATGAGTGCCTATATCCCCCAGGCCAGTGGCCCCCAGTATGGCATCTACCATGGCGTGGACCAAGGCATCCCCATCGCTATGGCCTGCCAATCCCGCCTCAAAGTCGATCCGGACGCCGCCCAGCCACAGGGGACGGCCAGTCTCCAGTCTGTGGGCATCGTATCCCATCCCGGTGCGAACAGACATAATAGTCTCTAAGAATCGGCTCGACTTTTAAGAATAATCTCGGCTAACCGCAGGTCTATCTGCGTGGTTACTTTGATGTTTGCGGAGTGACCTGGAAACGTCATTACCTGATGTCCGAGCCTCTCCACCAGGGAAGAGTCGTCGGTGACTCCGTCCAGGTCTCCCCGGTACGCTTCCTGGAGTAAGGCGTAACGGAATACCTGGGGAGTCTGCACTGCCCGCATGTATTCCCGGGGGAGTGTCTCTTGAATAATGCCTTCTGGGTCTACCTTCTTCACGGTGTCGGTCACGGCAGCCGCGGAGATAGCAGCCCCAGTTTCCAGTACGGTCTCAAGCCCCAATTCTATTATCTCCTGTGTAACGCACGGCCTTGCCCCATCGTGCACCATTATCCATTGACATGGAGAGAGGTGTTGCAGGCCTGCCTTGACCGAGTCCTGGCGTCGCTGTCCCCCAGGGCAGATGTGCTCTAGCTTCTTCCACCCTTCCTGGGCCGCCAGGGCTTGTCCCTTCTCCAGGTTGTGCTCTCCAAGGACAAGGACAAACTTATCTATCAGGGGAGACTCCTCGAAGGCTGAGACCGTGTGGGCTATCAACGGCCTGCCAAGGAGGGGCTCGAAGACCTTGTCTCCTGTGACCATGCGCTGACTTAGCCCTGCGGCTACAATGACTACACCCACGCCAGAGTTATTGCTATCTCTGGGTAGGGGAGTGGGTCTCTGATTCACCACCTAGCTCTCCAGAGTCTGGGCGAAGATGATACGGCCGGCGGCTGTCTGCAAGACCCGGGTAACTGAGACATCCAGATGCGAGTTGATATGTCTCTTGCCGCCTTCCACGACTACCATAGTGCCGTCATCCAAGAAGCCTACGCCCTGGCCGAACTCCTTGCCCTCCTGAATGATCAGTACCACCATCTCCTCACCAGGAAGTACAACAGGCTTGAGGGCGTTGGCCAGCTCGTTTATATTGAGCACCCGTACCCCCTGAAGCTCTGCGACCCGGTCAAGATTGAAGTCCGTTGTCAGGATATTAGCTTTGAGGTTCTTGGCCAGCGTTACCAGCTTGGCATCGACCTCGGGGTCCTCAGGGGCGTCCACATCCAGGATTTGAATAGGTACCTCGGCTTCCCTTCTCAGCTTGTTCAGAATCTCAAGGCCACGACGTCCACGGTTGCGTCTGAGGGCGTCACTGGAGTCGGCGACGTGCCTTAGCTCGTCCAGGATGAACCGAGGGATTATCATAGTGCCATGCACAAAGCCCGTTTTGCTTATGTCGGCTATCCTTCCATCTATGATTGCACTGGTATCCATCAGGACCCGTCCGTTTATATTGTTTCTGCCAACCACTTCGCTGCGTCTAGAGTGTTCCGGCAACAGTTGAGAGACCTCTCTCTCCCTAGAGACCATAATTACCAAGCCCAGAGGGCCTAGCACAACGCTCAGGACAATGGGCACAGCAACCCCCGGCCATCCAGGTAATCGGGCGAAGGCGAAGGAGAGCAGAACTGCCACTGTGAGTCCAACCATCATGCCCACGGTGCCTGATACCAACGCACTGAAGGTGATGTTCTCAAAGGCTCTGCCGAGCCGGGCGATCGGTGGAAGAATTAGATGTGGAAGAATCAGTCCGGAAGCCGTGCCCAGGAGTAATCCTCCCAGACCCCAAGGAATAAAGCCAGGATTATTGCTAGTGTCCCCTATCAGGGTTCCTGCCCACCATCCACCCAGCCCGACGAGTACGGCCCCTACAAGGCTATACCGCCACTTTGTCCCCATTTATTTGTCTCCTACCTCCTTCCAGTTAACAGTTGT
>JASLXI010000106.1 GCA_030740415.1 Dehalococcoidia bacterium | reverse complement strand
GCGTGTCATGGGCGGTCGCCGTTGCCAACTGGTTCAATAAACTACGAGGGCAGGCCCTTGGTATCGCCATGCTTGGACCTGTGGTGGGGGGGCCCTTTGTGGTTGCCGTTGCAATAATTGAGGGAGTGTTGGGCTGGCGTGTATCTATGATCCTACTCGGCGGGGGTCTGTTGATTGTGGGGATTCCTCTAGCCCTGGTAGCACGCCCTAGGCCAGAGCCCTACGGATACTTGCCCGACGGGGCTACACTGGAAGAGGCAAGAAAGGACGAGATGGAGGAGTGGGGCCTGGGTTTAGGACGAGCCTCCGATGGATTCACCGTGGCCCAGGCTGTGAGTACGCGGGATTTTTGGGTCCTCACAGTGTTGTTTGCATTTTTGTTCATGGGTATCAGCGGCCTGATGGTTCATTTAATCCCGATGTTGGAGGACATGAATTACAGCTCGGCTCAGGCCGCGGGTATTCTTGGACTCATGTTCTTGCTCAGCGGGATAGGTCGTATTGGTTCTGGATTGCTTGCCGACATGATCGAGTTCAGAGTGATCCTGGCTGGCCTGATAGCGTGCCAGTTGGTGGGGCTGGTTCTCCTTAGCGTAATTGGGCCTTCGCAAATCTGGCTGGTGGGTATTTTTGCGCTGACCTTTGGGATTGGGTTCGGCGGCACGATCCCCCTTCGCCCATTTCTAATCGTGCAGATATTCGGTACACGTGCTTTCGGCTCGTTACAGGGGTTGGTGCAGGGTGGTGCTATTGGCGCCGGGATGGCGGGGCCAGTCTTCTACGGCTGGGTGTTCGATACCAGAGGTTCTTACGACTTGGCGATCTATGCCTCCCTGGCAACGATAGTGGTGGCCATTCCTCTCACATACCTGCTGAGGAAACCCCAGGAGATTATCAGACGTCCCAATATGGCTGTTTAAGGCATACGTCTGAGGGTAAACCGTGTATTGCTCTTCTCGCAGAATGTAAGTACTCCTCCTCGTAGCCTCAGGGTTTCCTTGCGTCTATTTGCTATCACCACGCGATGTAACTATACTCATAGTATCATGGTGGGCACTTGGTCGGAGCGCCAACCGCCCACGGCCCAGTGCAAGTTATTGCTGGCTCGTGAGTCATCAGCATCGCCTAGAGCAGAGAGAGGTGTGACCTGGTACCAGAGATAGACGTAGACAGTGTTGTTGTTGATGCCAAGCGGTTGCAGCAGTTTGTCGCCATGGTCTTTGCCACCCTTGGGCTCACTGAGTCCAACGCGCGCGACGCGGCAGATGTCCTGGTCAACTCGGACATTTATGGGATCGAATCTCACGGAGTACCGCACCTGGCGGGCTATGTAAACCGACTCAAGAGCGGCGCTGTCGAAGCCAATCCAGAGGTAGTCGTCGCCCACGAACTGCCGTCGACAGCCCTGGTAGATGGCACCAATGGGTTGGGTATGGTCGTGGGACAGCGAGCCATGGAGGTGGCAATTCGCAAGGCTTAGGCCACTGGGGCTGGATTCGTCTCGGTGCGAAACAGCTCCCACTTTGGAATAGCCGGCTATTATGCCAGAATGGCTCTGGAGCACGACATGATAGGCTTCTGCATGATAAACGTGGGCAGTGGAGGATCCAGGCCTCCTACCGGAGGGTGCACCGGGTTTTCCGGTACCAACCCGATAGCGGTGGCCGCTCCAACCAGGATGCCACCGGCTTTCGTGATGGACTTCGCAACCACTGTAGTGGCCTCCGGCAAGCTGCAGATTGCTCAAAGGCGCAACCATGAAGTACCTCTTGGCTGGATCATCAATGGTAACGGCGTCCCGTCTACCAATCCTGCCGAGCGACAGGGCGGAGGCTACATTCTTCCTCTGGGTGGTCTAAGAGGGACCAGTGGGCACAAAGGCTACGGACTATTGCTCCTTGTGGATATACTCTCGGGTGTTCTCTCCGGAGCGGCAGTGGGGGCCACAGCAGCCAAGCTGAGCAAGCGCGCTCTGATGGTGCCGGGGCCAACACAGGCCACTTCTTTGGGGCACTGAAAGTAGACGGATTCCGCCCAGTGGAGGAGTTCAATGCAGAGATGGACGAGATGTTCCGTGTTATACGAGGCTCGGAGAAGTTACCTGGCTGGGAGCGCATCTATGCACACGGTGAGACGGAGTGGGAGGCGGAGCGAGACCGCCTCACCAATGGGATTCCCCTAGATCTGCCCACCTATCGGGCCTTAGAGGGGGTGTCCGCGGATTTGAGTATTCCTTTAGATATAAAAAGATAGCCGTTGGTGTGAAGAGTGCCAGCGAGGTTGAAGCCCTGCACAGCCACCGCTGGACAGTGTGATTTGTGATAACCGACTCTGACACGGGCCTCGAACACGCCAACACAAGAACAGTATCGGGAGAAGGAGGAGAAAATGAAACTGGTGCTATTTGGTGAGGACTTTCGCTTGGGAGTCCTTAAGGGAGAGAAGGTGATAGACGCTTCCTCTGTGGCGAACGAGATTCCACATCATACGCCCCAGGAGATGATGAACCGCCTCATTGAGGGTTTTGACCGGCATAGGAGCACTTTGGAGCGTCTTTCCGGCACCTCCCAGGGGGTTCCACTGAGTGAAGTACGACTACGTGCACCGCTCCCTCGTCCAGCTAGACTGGCGTGTATGGCGGTGAACTACATGGAGACCGAGGAACAGACCGAACCCCCACCAATCAATGCTTTCAACAAGTCCTCAGGCAGCATCATTGGCAACGGGGATACCGTTGTGCTCCCCGATGTTCTTGCTACCGTCTTTGAGCACGAGGCGGAACTGGGAATCGTCATAGGTAAGAGGGCGAGCGGCATAAAGGAGAAGGACGCCTACGATCATGTCTTCGGATATGTCAACTTCATAGATGTCTCCTGTCGTGGAGTCGGCCCGGCTGGACGGGACAGCTTCTTTATAGGTAAATCATGGGATACCTTCGGGCCAATGGGCCCAGCCATAGTCACGGCCGACGAGGTTGCCGACCCCCTTAATCTACCAGTACGACTGAGCATCCAGGGGGAACTCAGGCAGGATTACAGCACTAGTGGCATGGCTCATAAGATTCCCGAACTGTTGGAGTGGGTTACCTGGATCACGACCCTTGAGCCAGGAGACGTGGTCGCATGTGGGACCAACCATCGTGGACTTGGACCGCTCCAAGATGGCGATACAGTGGAGATGGAGATTGCCAGCTTTGGCAAGCTGACCGTGCACGTTACCGACGCAAAGAAGCGCTCATGGCCGCGGGAGACCCGGGCCCAGCGAGAGGCTCGAGAGGCGGCCGCTGCGCGGTGAGGCTAGGGTCTGATCGCAGGTAGTAGTCTTGCAACCGATAGGGGCGTTGGTGCATAATTTGTATGCCCACGATGTGCCAGTTATGGCGGTCATGGCGCACTATTTGGAGCCAGACAACTTTAAGAGGGAGGTGATTTGCCTTGGCACACTTACTTGTAAGGCATAAAGTGGAGAGCTACGCGAAATGGAGACCCGCATTCAACGAGCATGATGCAAATCGCGTTGCAGCGGGCCAGGTAGGGGCACCCCAAGTATTCCGCAGCGGCGATGACCCCTGGGAGGTCGTAATTCTTATGGAGTGGGATGAGTTGGAAAGAGCACGCCAGTTTGTTTCGTCGCCTAATCTGAAAGAGGTCATGGAACACGCGGGCGTCACGGACGAGCCTACTATAATCTTCCTGTCCCAGGTCTAACTGGTCACCTGTAGATTGGCAGACCAAGGGACTTTGTGGAACACAATAGCTCAGCTATGCAGACCTGCCTCTTTGCCCGACTGGGCTTGACGGACTACTTTGAGGTATGGGATGTCCAGAAGGCTCTTGCCGGGCAAAGGGGCGAGGGTTCCGTTACCGATACCCTTCTACTCTTGGAGCATCCCCACACGTACACCTTGGGGCGTCGTGGCAAGCTATCGGATGTGCTTGTGGATGAAGCGACCCTGGAGGAGATTGGAGTCAAGGTTTGCCATGTTGACCGAGGTGGGGAGGTTACCTACCATGGGCCTGGGCAAATTGTGGGGTACCCGATAGTAGACGTGCGACCCCTGGGAGGGCCTGTCGAGTACGTCCGCACGCTGGAAGCGGTCCTCATCAATACCATGACGGACTTTGGTCTGGAGGCGAGGAGAGAGGACGGTCTTACCGGGGTCTGGGTTGGAAACGATAAGATAGCGGCCATTGGGGTCAAGATAAGCCAGGGCATCGCAACCCACGGATTTGCCCTAAACGTAAACACGAACTTGTCCTACTTCCAGCACATAGTGCCCTGCGGTATTCAGGATATGGTAATAACCTCAATGGAGAGACTCCTGGGGAGGACCGTTGACCTGGATGAGGTAGCCATGTGCCTGGTGCATTATTTTGGCCTGCTATTTCGCAGGACAATGGAGGAGGAGGCAGTTGGGCAACTCCTAGATGCCGAGAAATGGGCCTTTGCCTCTTCAATCGGCTAATGGCGGTGGTCGTCGTAATCATGGTCACGATCGGGTTCCAGCAGTAGCTCCTGACGATTTCCCCACCTTTTCAAAAAACGCCGGAAGTTTC
>JASLXI010000105.1 GCA_030740415.1 Dehalococcoidia bacterium | reverse complement strand
TACGAGTTTATGGTCAGAGCCCTCATCGGCGGCGCGATGGTGGGCGCTCTGGCCCCCGCCCTGGGCATGTTCCTGGTCCTGCGCCGCTTCGCCCTCATCGCCGACACCCTATCCCATGTAGCCTTCATGGGTGTGGCCATCGGCCTCTTCACCAAGACCTTTCCGCCCCTCGTCGCGCTAGGCGCCACATCCATCGCCGCGGTGGCCATAGACCAGCTTCGAGCGCGCCGGATGATGCCCGGGGACGCAGCACTCGCCGTGTTCCTGTACGCGGCATTGGCCATCGCCGTGGTAGTCATCAGTCTGGCAGGGGGCTTCAACGTAGACCTGTTCAGCTACCTCTTCGGAAGTGTCCTTACCATCTCCCCTACGGACCTCTGGCTGGTGGCCGGCCTGATGGTAGTAATCATCGGCTTTGTGGGGCTATTTTTCTCTGAACTCGCCCAAAGTTCCTTCGACAGCGACCTGGCCCGGACGAGCGGTGTTCCCGTGGGGGGGATCAACCTCATTTTGGCCGTGCTCACCGGCGCGACTATTACGCTATCCATGCGCATCGTGGGTGTCCTGCTGGTCGGTGCGCTGGTTGTCATCCCGGTGATAGCCAGCCTACGATTAGCCACAGGACTACGGACAGCCGTCATCCTATCAATGGCTTTCGGGGTTTCTAGTTCTCTGCTAGGGCTGACCATAGCCTACTACGCCAACGTAGCAGCAGGCGGAGCGGTGGTACTGATCGCGGTTGAGTTACTAATACTAGTCGAAGTGGGAACGGCAGTGAGGGATAGGTTACGACGAGGCCAAGGACAGCCTACAAACCCTTCTTCATAGCGCCACTTTAGCACGTGGGTTCGTGGTGAGCCAATCGAAACATACGAGCGGAGGGAAAGTCCCGCTCACTAGACCAGCGCAGCAGCTTATTGTGGGTGCAGGGCGTACCCAGAACTAGTCCGTTTCTTTCCGCCAGCGGTAGTAGTCCACCAGGCGTTTGATGGCCCTACCCGCACGGCCCACTGTGGGAAACACGGCAAACCCATCCTTTACGCACTGACGGCGAAGCTCCACCGTCGCTTTCAGTAGGCGTTCGTCCCCGGGAGTGTGGTCGGAGATAACGAGGGCCACAGGCTTACCCTGGTCGTTGGCAATGGCCATAGTGTGTTCCAGCATACGGGTAGCCCTAGTTGGCCTCGTAGGTCGGCGCCTATTCGAGGGCACGCTGGCGCTGATGCCGTTGATCACTGCATCGTAGCTGGGGTGCTTCGCTATGAGTGTTATCACCTCATGGGGTGTCAGCTTGCTCCCTCCCATGATCGACCCATCCACAGGGTTGGTCACCCAGGCCCCGAAGAAGGGATCCCTTTCAATTAATTCCTCGCGCACATCTCCAGGTATGGGGGAAAGGTGAAGCCCCTCCTCTTCACACTCATCCGCAGACATCACACCCTTTCCGCCCGTGCCCCCACCCACCAGCAGGTTGAGCCCGGTAGCCGAAGGCATTCGAGTCAAGGCCACCAGGGAATCCAGTAACTCTTCCAAGCTCAAGGCGTTGATAACCCCCATCTGTCGGCACATAGCCTCCCAAACCCCCCGCGCGCTCGCCAGAGCCCCCGTGTGTGAGGAGGCCATGTTAGTGCCAGCCTGAGTCCTGCCTCCCTTCAATAGAATCACCGGCTTGCGGCTGGAGGCGTAGCGCAGCGCCGTGGCAAAGCGCCTACCGTCCTTTACCCCCTCGATGTACCCCCCGATGATCTCAGTTTCAGGATCGTCGGCCAAATACTCCACTAGGTCAGCTTCGTTCAAGTCCAGAGCATTACCGTAGCTGATAACCTTGCTGAACTGGAGGCCCCGCACGACCCCTGTAGAGATCATCTCTCCAGCATTACCTCCGCTCTGAGAGATGATTCCCACATTCCCGTGTTCTAACGGGAAATCTCTACCCCATGCCATTCCTATCTTGGGATAGTAAAGCCCCATGCAATTCGGGCCAAGGATGCGCATGCCAGCAATTTTCGCTCGCGCAAGCATGTCCCGCTCCATCTGCGCCCCCTCCTCGGAGCCGGTCTCGCTGAAGCGGGCCGTGAAAAAATGAAGGGTTTTTACTCCTTTGCTGATACAGTCATTGACCAAATCAAGGGCATCACGATTAGGGACAGCCGAGACAACGTAGTCCACCTCACCTGGAATGTCACGAACCGATTTGTAGGTAGGAACCCCCAAAATCTCGGTAGCTCGGGCGTTTACAGGATACACCCTCCCTGAGAAGTTTTCGAGCACGTTCTTGAAATAGGTGTGTCCGAACTTCTCTGGGGACTCCGAGGCCCCGGCTATTGCAATAGAACGGGGATGAAATATATAGTCTAGTTCCAGGCCCATAATCCCTCCAGTAAAGGGTTACGAGGTAGGGCTTGGTTCATCCAGGACCACCCGCGCATCAACGGCAACAAGCCCGTGGGGATAGCATAGTACAGGGTTAAGGTCCAGTTCCTTTATATCGGGGTGTTCCTCCAGAAACTGGGATAGGTTCAAGATCGCCTCTTCTAGCCTGTCCAGGTCGCAAGGAGGGTACTGGCGATAGCCCTGTAGAAGGGGTAGGCTCTTGATCTCCCGTACCATCACTCTGGCATCCTTGGCAGTCAGGGGCACCAAACGCATGGATACGTCCTTGAGCAACTCCACCAAGACTCCGCCCAATCCAAACATGATGACGTGCCCAAACTGAGGGTCTTTGGTGGCGCCTATGATTACCTCAACCCCCGGCTCTGCCATTTTCTGCACAGACATCCCCAGTATGGATGCCGATGGCACAGCAGCTTGGGTCGAAGAGAGGATGGAGTCGTAGGCCGTTCTCACTTGGCGCACGTTCTCCAGCCCAACCTTCACACCCCCTACGTCGCTCTTGTGAACCACGTCGGGCGAGATAATCTTCAATACTGCGGGCAGGCCAATCTCTTCAGCTATTCTGACGGCTTCGGCCTTGGACCCGGCCAGTCGACTCTCAACCACAGGTATGCCAGACTCCCGTATCAGTTCCTTGGACTCCACCTCGGTGAGCAGAGTCCTGCCATCCAGGCGTGCTTTTTGAAGCACATCGGTAGTTGCCATGCTCTCCCCTTTCGAAACGACTTGTCGAGGGTAGCAATTTGCGAGGATGGTGTCAACATTAATCTCCGCTGCACACCCCTGCACCCACACCGCGGTTACCGCGACGTCCTAGAGGTTGGATCGGTATACTTCAGGAGGTTATCCACATCGGCATCACCTCGCAGGATCTTCAGGGTGGCCGTGTACCGACTGAAGGTAGGAGAAGACCCCGTCCAGGTATCTCCAATGTCGAAGAACGAGCCCTTTACTGCAGTATTCTCCTAGTTGTATGTGAGACCATTCTCCACAATCTCGATGAAGAGGAGAGTCTGTAATATCGGGTTCTCGTTGACAATGGTCCCGATTACTCCTGTAAGGAGGATATCGTTGAAGAACTTTGCTATTTCCTCAAAGGTCAGTGCCATGTCTATCTACTTTCTGTCTGCTTACGGTGAGAAGATAATAGAACATGGATTCCCTTATAAGCAAGAAGAGGATGACAGATAACCAGAGCTATGCCCTAGATCCACATTAGAATCGGAGGAGGATTAAGGAACAGAGGCATTTGGTACTATATCTGGAGTGGGTCAGGCAAGATCCGCGAATCAGGGAGCCTTTGGAACTGACCTAGACCGCGGGCGCGTCTAAGGGAAGGTCAAATTGAGAGTCTCTATCTGGAACGTCCTGCCGTTGTAGATGGCCGTTTGCTCCGCCTGGAGCTCCTCCAGAAAGAAGGTAATCGTCTCGCCATTCAATGCCCAGTCGTTGGGACTGATTGTGATGGGATTATAATTCCCCTCAAAAACCTTCCCCTCTGACTTCAGACGTTCCGGGTTGGAGCGCCACCACTTCACCCTTGCCTCCACAAAGGCCCCATTGGGGGCCGGTTGACCCCCAACTGTAATGGTGCCAGAAAACTGGTTGAAGAGGAGTGGGCGCTCTCCGAAGGGCGTGGCAATGGGTGTAGGCGTGGGCGTATTCGTCGGGGTGATAGTGGGAGTGAGGGTCGGGGTGATAGTGGGGGTGGGGGTGGGGGTTGCCGTTGGTATGGAAGGAACAGTTGCTGTAGGCTCATTCGTCGGGGTTTGAGTCGGCTTTAGCGTAGCGGTGGGAGTGGGTATCAGGGAGGCTGTCGGGGTAGGCAAAGCCGTGGCCGTTGGAGGCACCGTTGCCGTAGGCGAAGCTGTTGCCGTAGGCAAAGCCATTGCCGTTGGGGTCGGGACAACAGAGGGAGTGGGAGGTGAGCTACAGGCGGCGACCACCAGCAGTCCCAGCAAAATCAGGCTTACGTAAAGTTTCGTCATGAGCGCGACTCGAAAAATAGCGGGTACAACATACCATTATCTATCGACTCTAGCAAGCACCTCTAGCCAGTCCCATCGATAGATATTGTACGATTGAACGTATCGAGGATATTATAGTCTGACCTGGGCAGAGTAGGAGCGAATATGAGTGCCAGGAAAAGGCGGAGGCATACTTGGAGACGAGCATACCGAC
>JASLXI010000104.1 GCA_030740415.1 Dehalococcoidia bacterium | reverse complement strand
CTGCCGGCAGGAGTTCTTCCCGGTCTCGAGTCAGAGCGAGATGTCGGCGAGCGATCGTTTGCTGGATCCACGACCGATGGATCCATGCTACCCCTAGAGCAAGCCGCGCGGAGTTGCGCCCCTCGGGCCGCGATGAGCTTTTCCCCTATCTCTACGACAATATGGATAAGTTTGGGTTTATGGGCGCCGTGGGTCAGGTGGAGATGTTAGTCCTAGGGGAGGCTGGGTTCCTGGCAGGAGACGAGACTGTTGTTGTGTTAGTGGAGGAGCATATCATGGTGCCATTCCCCTACCGGTACTGATGCCACATAGCGGGCGCCTCATGCGTTTTGCGACGAGGGTAACGGAATGAAGCAAGAGCCTATGCGACTTGAGGTCAGGGACGAGGCACTGTACATCATGGTCTATGCCATAGCCTTCATGGCCGTGGCCGTGTGGGCCGGAGGGCCCTTGCGCATCGCTGTCGGCTTACCCATGGCGCTGTTCCTTCCTGGCTATTCCATGGTATCGGCCGCGTTTCCCGGGAAACAGCCCCTAGACGGCTGGGGCCGTATAGCCCTGGGCTTTGCTTTCCAGTTGATAGTCGTCCCCCTGGTGGGCTGGGGCCTCAACTACTCTCCTTTGGGCCTCGGCTTCTATCCCATCCTCTTCGCGAACTCCATGCTTGTGCTCACCTTTTCCGCTGTAGCCCACTACCGCCGGCTGAGCACACCCAAGGAGAAGCGTTTCGTCCTGACAGTATCCATACCCCGGCAAGCTTGGCCCGAGAGGGGCGTGAACGAGAAGGCCCTTACCATCTTGGCAGCCGGCTCCGCCCTCATAGCCGTCGGCGCTTTCGCCCTGGCCTTTTTCAACCCCTTGAACAGGGAGACGTTCACAGAGTTCTATCTCCTGGGGCCGGATGGCCGTGCCGGCAGCTACGTCCGGGAGCTGGCGCTTGGGCAGTCCGTGACGGCGACCGTCGGCGTTGTCAGTAGAGAGCAGGACGCTGTGGTCTATCAAGTCGGGGTGAGGGCAAACGATGCGGTGTACGGTGACCGCATGGTCATGCCTGCCCTGGAGCCTGGGGAGTCCTGGGAGTCCGAGTTCCAGTACACTCCCATCGGCCCCGGCACATACAAGCTGGAATTCTTACTCTACCGAGAGGGCCAGGCTGAGCCATACAGGCTGACGCACCTGTTTCTGGTGGTCGGCCGGGGACCTCCATAAAGGTCGGCTCTCGTGAATTCCTGCCAGTAATGGCGGCTCGACGCGCCTAGGCGACAGCGTACACGCTACAAAGGAAAGGCCATGACGGAACGTCCTCTGAGAATTCTGCAGGTATCGGCCCATTTCCTGCCCGGCCACCGAGGCACTGAGTTGACCGTGGCCTGCCTAAGCCGAGCGCTCCATGAAATGGGCCACTCGGTGCGCATTCTGACCGTCAGTGCCGAGCGTGTTACGAGGGAAGAAGTGTGGGAAGGGTTGCCGTTGCATCGCGCCGCCCGTAACCTGAGCTACCGCCGCGCCGTTCTGTCAGTGAACCTGGGGAGAGAGCTCTTGAGGGCAAAGGACTGTGACATCTATCATGTTCATATTCCCTTCCACTCCGGACTGGAGATGGCGACGCTGGCATCTCTGGTGAACCGGATCCCTTTGGTGACCAATCACCATGGGGAGGGTCCAGCTGTGGGGATGGTCCATGGAGCGGTACGGGGCGCCTACAACGCATTCTATCGCAGGCTCATGCTGTCACGGGTCGCGCGGTTAGTATTCTTCACCGCCAGCTACCCAAGGTCCATCGGTCTCAACCCCTCGACTATGGAAAGGGTGAAGATTGTCCCGCCAGCGGTGGACAGCCGCCGGTTCCGCCCTGTAGATGATGTGGAGGGGCTAAGGAGTAGGCTGAACATTGGGCCCGACGACAAGACCGTTCTGTTCGTGTCTGACCTAAGCTACCGGGACCGGCGGCGCCACGGCGACTACCTGATAGATGCCACTGCTCTGCTGGTCCGGCACATCCCCGGTATCCATCTTGCCATCGTGGGTGAAGGCGACCTGCTCCCCTCCCTTAGGGAACGGGCCCGGGGTCTCGGGCTTGCCTCAAAGGTGTCGTTCGCTGGCAGGGTGACCGGAGACGACTTAGCCCAGTACTACGCCGCCTGCGACGTGTTTGCCTTCCCGTCCACCTACGAATCTTTCGGGTACGTGGTGCTGGAGGCCATGGCCTCGGGCAAGCCATGCGTGGTATGCGACATCCCTGGCGTCCGGGACCTGGTGGAGCCGGGCGTAACTGGCCTCAGGGTACCACCCGACGATGTGCCAGCCCTCGCCGAGGCACTGGGCATGCTCCTAGAAAACAACCGTATGCGGATGAGCATGGGCAGGGAGGCCCGCGGCAGGGCAGCGTCCCGCACCTGGGAACAGGTGGCTGAAGATATGGTCGGTGTCTACCGTGAGACCCTGAGAGGACGACCCGGCGTACAGCCTTCTGGCCGAACTCGGCCAGCATAGTGGGCAGCAGGATCGCTAGTATGTTAGGCTCTATCATTGAAAGGATTTGTCATGTCGCGCGTTATCATCATAGGAATTGACGCAATGGACTCGGAGATTCTGGCCCGCTTCGAGTCAGAACTTCCCAACTTGATACGACTAAGGAAACAGTCCGGTGGGGTACAACTGAAGAGCGTGTTCCCCCCCGATACTCCAACCGCCTGGGCATCCGCATATACGGGACTGAATCCTGCAAAGCATGGCGTCATCTTCTTCTTGGATCCCCTGGAGACGCTGAGCATATATGCCACCGAGGATCTGGATAATACAGCGATAAGGGGCAGGACATTCTGGGATGAGGCCGGCCGCAACGGAAAGAGCGTGTGCGTTCTGCTGCCGCAGATGGGTTACCCGGTGTGGCCGGTCAACGGCATCATGGCGGCAAAGACAAACCGCAGGTATGGGAATGAGTCTCCGATTCAGACCTATCCGGAATCCCTGGCACAGGACTTCGACCTGCGGCCTTTGAGTTCCATCAAGTCCCTTCCCAAGAGCAGACTGTTCCCGGGCTACGTAGAGGACTACAGGCGGCTGGTATCAGCCGAAATGGACTTCGGCCTCCGCATGTGGCGGGAGCGCGAATGGGATCTTTTCTTTATCTACTCATCGGCTCTCGACTGGCTGGGCCACAACCTGTGGTCGTACTTCGATGAGGGCGACCCGGCCTACCCCGGAGAGAACCGGTTCAGCGGCCTGTTCCTAGAGTTCTACAAGCGGTACGACGAATGGGTGGGCAAGTTCCTAGAGGAGGCGGGGCAGGACACGGCTATTGTGGTCTTCAGTGACCACGGACAGATGCGCCGCCCTCTGCAGTTGGTCAACATCAACGAGCTCCTGAGGCAGGAAGGCCTGCTGGCCCCTCGCAAAGGGAGCGGGCATGCCGCCAGCCCCGTCAGTCTCTTGGAGACAGCTAAGAAGACGGCAGTCAAAATAGTGAACCGGATTGGGGCGGGTAAGCTAACCATGGGCATCGTGCACCGCGTTCCGGCGGTGAGGCGCATCTTCACCCTACCCCTCTCCATAGACTGGGAGAAGACGGTGGCCTATGTATCCGATCTGTCGGGGGTCAAGGCCTACCCATATGGAGGCATACGAATTGCCAGGGACAGGCTGGAAGGACGGGACTACGAGGCCGTGCGAGACCGTATCTTGGAGTTGCTCGCTGCTATCAAGGAGCCTGCGAGCGAAGCCCCTGTGGCTAAATGGGCGCTGAGGAGGGAGGATCTATACCAGGGTGAATACTTGGACAGGTACCCCGACATCGTTTTTGGTCTCTCGGACCAGTATGGTGTGGGATGGACGGTCAACAGCCCCCTCTTTGTTCCCTGCCAGACTCACAACATACAGCCTGGCTCTCACAGGGGGGACACTCCGGTCATCATGTTCCATTTACCAAGTGGGGAAACCGTCATCAAAGAGGACGCCACCCTCATGGATATCGCCCCCACCGTGCTGCACCTAATGGGCATAGATGGAGGCGCTGCTTTAGACGGCGCATGCCTTCTGAAATGACGGCGGTCTGGCTCTTAATCAGCAGGTTACAGGTTCGATTCCTGTGCGGCTCACCAAGTAGTCATTTTAGCTTCAAAATACGGTTTTTAGACGCCTGAAAGGGCGTCTTTTTCGTTAATCCGACCGCCTGACTAATCAGGAAGTATCCCAAATATCCTCCACTACTTGCCTCAGAGGCACTTAACAATGAGGGAGGCAAGTAATATCATGAAGGAATAGGTTTTGCCATAGCTGACTTTGCTTTCACAAAATCTCCTCATAATTAGGCACTTTCAGTATTACTTTTTACCCTAAAGCCATTATAATAGCTAAATTTCTACGCATGATTTCGGGGAAAACCAGGTAAGTTGGTGCTTTTTAAAAATTATTTACCCTCAGCATAACAAATAAATATAATAGTGACAAGGCTGATAATGGTAAACTATCATGCTTGTATAGTAACAGCGCCAGATTGTCATTCTGGTGATTCTGGAGTATGCTTAGTAATGACTACGGATAGGTGTTATAGGGGAGAAGAAGTAAAATCGGGCAAGCAAGTGGTGAGGATAAGAAGTTCATTAAACCAATTCTGACA
>JASLXI010000103.1 GCA_030740415.1 Dehalococcoidia bacterium | reverse complement strand
GTTGTCCAAGGGGGCTTTAGAGAATAAAGAACGAGTGGATATTCAACTACCCATTCACAACTCCAATCGGGTGGTGGGAACCATGCTAAGCGGTGAGGTTGCCAAGCGGTACGGCGAGGAGGGCCTGCCAGAGGACACCATCAACTGCCTATTCCAGGGTTCCGCGGGTCAGAGCTATGGAGCATTTCTGGCCAGAGGTGTCTCCATGACCTTGGAAGGAGACGCCAATGACTACTTTGCTAAGGGAATGTCTGGGGGCCGCAGTATCGTCTATCCGCTGGCAGGGTCAACCTTCGTTCCAGAGAAGACTACAATAGTCGGTAACGTGGTCCTGTATGGCGCTACAGGCGGCAAGGTCTTCATAAGAGGCCTAGCCGGCGAGCGGTTTGCTGTACGCAACAGCGGAGCACATGCAGTGGTCGAGGGCTTGGGAGACCATGGCTGTGAATACATGACTGGAGGCGTTGTGGTTGTCCTGGGGGCTACTGGCCGGAACTTTGCCGCAGGGATGAGTGGTGGCGTCGCATACGTCCTGGATGGGGATGGGAGTTTTTCGAGTCATTGCAATCTGGACACGGTTGGACTGGAACCTGTGGTTGAAGAAGAAGACAGGATGCTGCTCCGCCATCTGTTAGAGGATCACTTGCACTATACCAAGAGCGTGAGCGCCCAGACAGTGCTGGAGAAGTGGGACGACGCGTTACCCAGGTTTGTGAAGGTGATGCCCCACGACTACAAGCGGGTACTGGCAGAGCGGAAAGAACGAGGGCGCACGTCAGAATCGGTGTCCATTGGGTAAACCGACTGGATTCCTCGAGTTTCATAGGCGGCCACCCGCCCGTCGCCCTGTCCGGGAGCGGGTCAAGGACTTCCATGAGTTCTATTTGGAGTGGTTGGAGCAAGATGCACGGGACCAGGGTACTCGCTGCATGAACTGTGCCGTGCCCTTTTGCCACACCGGTTGTCCGCTGGGCAATCTCATTCCCGAGTGGAACCATCTGGTTCACTTGGGGCACTGGCAACGGGCCCTGGAGAGGCTGCATGCCACCAACAACTTTCCGGAGTTCACCGGCCGTATCTGCCCAGCGCCCTGCGAGCCGGCTTGTGTACTCTCCATCAACGAAGACCCGGTTACCATCGAATATATGGAGAAGGCCATTGTAGACCGTGGGTTCAAGGAAGGGTGGATAAAGCCCCAGCCCACAGCAAATCGCACTGGAAAACGGGTAGCGGTAATCGGCTCCGGACCGGCGGGCCTTGCCGCGGCTCAGCAGCTCAACAAGGCAGCCCACCTCGTGACCGTCTTTGAGCGGGACGAATACATCGGTGGTCTACTTCGCCTTGGTATTCCAGACTTCAAGCTGGAGAAACGGGTGGTTCAGCGGCGTGTGGACATTATGTCCGAGGAAGGGGTTGACTTCAGGACAGGGGTTAACGTGGGGAGCGATATTTCCACGGACGAGCTAAAACGGGACTTCGATGCGGTCTGCCTTACTATTGGTGCATCCCAAGCCAGAGAACTCCCTGTTCCTGGGCGTGACCTGGGCGGCATCCACCTTGCAATGGAGTATCTGACGCAACAGAACCGCCGCATTGCAGGCCATGCCGTCGGCCCTGCGCATGCAATCACCGCTGAGGGGAAACGGGTGGTCATCCTTGGAGGTGGCGATACCGGAGCCGATTGCCTTGGAACGGCCCACCGCCAAGGTGCGGAGACCGTTCATCAGTTGGAGCTATTGCCTCAACCTCCGGATAAGCGCCCGTTTAATAACCCCTGGCCCCAGTGGCCTCAGGTCCTCAGAACCTCGCCAGCCCATGAGGAAGGTGGAGTACGGGACTACAACGTCTTTACCAAGAGCTTCTCTGGCAGCAAGGGCAAGGTGGAGGAGTTGCACGCGGTACGGGTCGAGTGGGGTGCGCCCGACGAGTCGGGGCGACCGGTGATGAAGGAAGTCCCAGACAGCGAGTTTTCCCTTGGAGTCGACTTGGTCCTCCTGGCGATGGGCTTTGTTCATGCGGAGCATGTTGGTCTTGTCTCCGATTTGGGTGTGGAGCTGGACGGCAGGGGCAACATCAAGACAGATGCCGAGAGAGCGACGAGTGTGCCTGGCATCTTTGCCGCTGGCGACTCGGCCAGGGGGGCTTCGTTGGTGGTCTGGGCCATCGCCGAGGGTCGTCAGGCGGCCTATGGCGTAGACAAGTACCTGATGGGCCACTCAAGCCTGCCCAGCGTGCGACTTTAGCCCCTGGCTTTCGGGTCTACGCTTCACCATCTTCCTTTGACGACGCTTCCGAGCAAGAGTATAGGATCACACCATCCAAGGACTGCTCGGTATTAGTTTAGGAGGCAATATGGTTTCAGGTAGATTTCGTATCCCTTGTAGCCATCCCGATCATACTGGAATATGTAGTGAAGGAGACGCTGAAGGAAATAGCTGTTGACTCTGCATACTTGACTAGCGGAGTCTGAACCTGAAAAGCTGAATCCTCATTCTGTTAGATATTCAGCGGCGTGACCCTCCCAAGTGCATTTCGATTAGCGAACCAGAGCGAGTCCGTTGCCATTATTGCCGCAGGAGAGGGGTTACGTAATGGCCTTATTGGTAAGCATGCCTTCAAGCTGACCTGAATAGTCAACCCTACGCGGGCTTGAACATGGGTAGGCTTATCTTCTCCGTCCTGTCTTCCCACGCCACCTCTACCGGCATACCTACCTTGATGTGCTCTCCTGGGTTGTCGAGGTTTATCGCTATCTGCACCAGATTTGTTGGCATGCGGCATCCCTCCTCCAGGTCAACTATCGCCACAACGAAGGGCACATCCTCTACCCAGCCGCGATGTGGAGGTCGCACCACTATGCCAAAAGCGTGCAAGGTCGCTTTTCCTGAGCACTGAACCCAGTCAGTGTTGCGAGAGAAGCAGTTGGGACAGATGTTCCTGGGATAGAAGTAGGCTCGGGTGCAGTGGTTACACTTTCGGACCCACAGTTCGTGCTGTTGGCACTTCTCCCAGTAGAAGTCGGTGTCCGGAGTTGGTATGGGGACTGGTTTGGTCATGGTGCGTTGCTGCTGGGTCATTTTATTCTCCTGGTCTATTGTGAAGAGTGCAGTGTGATGCCTGCTCATCCTGAGCTTGTTGAAGGAAGTGGGTAGAAACCATAGTTGCATCCTCTCTTGGATGACTTGTATGGGTGAATATTAATCCAGGGCCAAGACTGCCGTGCCCCCGGAAGAGAGGGAGCCGCCGGTGCCGTGGCAGAAGGTGAGCCTACAGTTGGGGACCTGTCGTTCGCCGCACTCTCCCCGTAGCTGGCGAACGGCCTCTATGACTAGGAAGATGCCGTATGCACCCGGATGAGTGTAGGAGAGGCCACCTCCCGAGGTGTTCATCGGGAAATCTCCGCCGGGGGCGGTGCGCTGACCACGGAGGAAGTCGGCTGCCTCGCCCCTGCGGCAGAAACCCAGGCTTTCTAGGGTCAGCATGACCGTGTAGGTGAAGGAGTCGTATATCATGGCCAGGTCGAAGTCGTCGTGGGTTACGCTGGCCATCTTGAAGGCCGTGGGGCCCGTCTCACGAGCAATGAGGGAGGTGAGGCTTGGCATCTGGCTGATCATGCCGTGGTCGTGGCCTTCACCTGCGCCCAGAATCCATACAGGAGATTTCTTCAGGTCCCGTGCCCTCTCCGGCGTGGTGACGATGTATGCTCCGCCCGCATCGGTCACAAGGCAGCAGTCCAGCAGGTGAAAAGGCCAGCTAATCCAGCGTGAGTTGTGGTAATCGTCGAAAGACATGGTCAGGGGTATCTCTGCCTTTGGGTCATGGATTAGGGCCTTGGGGTTGAGGGCTGCCCACTTTCGTGTGGAGACGGCAACTTCGGCCATTGCCTCCCTGGTGCGGTCTTCACCGAACTCGTGCATGTACCGGGAACAGGCCATTGAGTAGTTTATAGGAGCGCCGATGAAGCCGTAGGGGATCTCGAACTGGGCGCCCGGCGAGTTGGGTCCACCATCCTCTCCCCTGCCTCCGAAGAACCTACGAGAGTGGCCCGCTACGCCGTGAGTGACAAGGGCTACTTCACAGTAGCCCGCCGCGATGGCGGCTAGCGCGTGGCCAGCGTGTATAATAAAGGATGAACCTCCTACTGAGGTGCTGTCGGTGAACCTGGGGTGGATGCCCATGTGCTCGGCAAGGCCCAGGGTGTTGCCCGCCGCGAATATCCCGTCCACGTCGCTTTTCTTCAGACCGGCGTCTTCCAAGGCGTTGTAGCAAGCTTCCTCATTGAGCTGGAGATCGGACTTCCTGTTCTCCAGGTATCCCATCTCATCGGCTTCCGCCACTCCCACGATGGCCGCTGCTCTGCTGATATTCGGCACCATAAGTATCTCCTTGGCTCTTCATTTCGAGGCAACAGGTGTCTCTAAGAAATCGACCTGTACGGGTGCAAGAATAGCGTTTCATTCTTGCACTGGCAACCGTCTGTCGCGATGACTTCCATAACCACCAATGCTATAATGCCTTGGTTTTGCAGCAAATAGCATTGGTGGGAAGGATCCGTGACATAAGTGGAGGTACTTCTTAGAGGGATTCAGCGGCTGGGACTCGATCTTGGCGAGGAGCAGA
>JASLXI010000102.1 GCA_030740415.1 Dehalococcoidia bacterium | reverse complement strand
AAGCTTGAGCAAAGGCCGCGTCGTCCAGCAGGCCCAGCGCCTTCACCCGCTCGATGACCGATTCGGCAACCTGCTCGTCATACCTGCGCCTCAGACGACTCCTGACCTCGTGCTCGCTGCGGGGCCTGTAGGAGAGGTATCGGAGGGTAAGGGAGGTCGCTTTTTCGAGGGTCTTCTCTTCGTCCATGCAACTTGACTGAAGGCACAGATTACGCCTGTACAGGTTGGGGAGTATTCTCGATATTATACCACCCCCATTTAGCTAATCCGTGAATCGCCAAATGGCGCGACATACAGGTGTAGCCATTGCGGTGAGCAATTCCTTGGAGTACCCTTGCCCAGGCTATGTCAAACTCGTTCTTCTACACTCTCAACCTACAGCGAGTATATTACGGGTGGTGGATTGTCTTCGCCTCCATGATAGTACTCGCAATTGGGGCAGGGATTTACTGGCTTGGGTTCGGCGTGTTCTTCCTCCCCCTGTCAAACGAGTTCTCGACCAGCCGTACGGCCCTCTCGGGAGTCATAGCGCTTTCTCAATTGGAGGGTGGACTGCTGGGCCCTGTGGGCGGCTACCTGGTAGACCGATTCGGCCCACGGCGCATGATGTTCATCGGCGTGGGAATCATGGGCTTTGGCTTCCTGTGGATGAGCGTGGTCGATTCGCTGTTCATCTTCTATGCCGTCTACCTCCTACTTATCTCTGTCGGAATGTCCATCGGCATCCGTGTCCCCGCCCTAGTGGCGCCCACCAACTGGTTCGTGAGAAAGAGGGGTATTGCCCTGGGAATCTCCACCTCCGGGGTTGGCCTAGGGGGCCTGATTGTTCCCATGCTGGGCTGGCTCATCATCAGCTTGGGATGGAGGCCCACAGCCGCTATCGCGGGACTACTTATCTGGGCTGTAGGGATTCCGCTGGCTTCCGTGATGCGCCATCGCCCCGAACAGTATGGTCTGCTACCAGATGGTCGAATCACCGAGCGCCGCCGTGAGTGGGTGGAGAGGGATAGCAAAGTCGCGGAGGTCTCTGCCCCAACCGAGAACGATGTGGAGGCAGCGTTCAGCATAGTAGAAGCACTGCAAACTCCCGTGTTCTGGCTTCTCAGTGTGGTCTTTGGGCTACGTCAACTCATTATCGGGGCAATCGGGCTGCACCAGGTTCCCTTCCTTGTTGGCATCGGGATAAGCCCGCAAATGGCCGCCACGGTGCTGGGCATGACTGCGCTGACCAGTATTCTTGGGCGATTGGGGTTCGGATGGCTGGCGGACCGAATTGCAAAGAGATTCGTCATGGCCATCACCATAGGTCTAGCAGCTATTGGCCCACTGATCCTAGCCTACGTAACAGAGTGGTGGCACCTTATATTCTTCGTCGTGATCTATGGCGTGGGGTGGGGTGGAGGTGCAACGCTCATGTCCGTGGTACGGGCTGAGTATTTTGGCCGGAGGGCCTTCGGCACGATATCTGGAATGATGGATTTTGTGCAAATGTTCGGTTTGATACTCGGGCCGGTTTTTGCGGGGTTCGTGTATGACGTAACCGAAAGCTACTATCTGGCCTTCATGGTCTTTGCGGTCTCGGGCGCGCTGGGAGCCATTATTATGGTGTTCCTCCGGCCCCCCCGGTAATCGATTACCAAGGGCGCACGATTAGGACATCGTAGCAGCAAACATGAGCCCAGAAGGCTCGCGGGCCAAACCCCTGGAACGAAAACCGAGTCTAGGCCATTTCTTCAGCCTCAGTTTCGGCTTCGGCTTTCGGTGCCCCTGCCACGGGCGCTTCTCGTGCAGAAGAAGCCCTAATCCGCTCCTCCACCTCTGCCGACAGCTCCTGGTGGTGGGTGAGGTACTCCTTGGCGGCCTCTCTTCCCTGACCCAAGCGCACCTCACCATAGGAATAAAAAGAGCCGGACTTCGTAATGGTGCCCCCCGTTGTGCCCAGGTCCAGGATGTCGCCCTCCTTGCTGATTCCATGGTTGAACATAATGTCGAATTCAGCTACGCGGAAAGGAGGGGCCACTTTGTTCTTCACGATCCTGGCCTTGACCCTGGTGCCCATGACATCGGTACCGTGCTTGATGGAGTCCACGCGGCGTAGGTCGATGCGCACAGAACTGTAGAACTTCAACGCTCTCCCGCCGGGAGTGACCTCTGGATTGCCGAAGACCACGCCTATCTTTTCCCGAAGCTGGTTTATGAAGATGACGACGGAGTGGGACCGGTTGATCGCGGCAGATAGCTTACGCAGGGCCTGGGACATAAGTCGGGCCTGCAGTCCCATGTGAGAGTCACCCATATCGCCTTCAAGCTCTGCTCTAGGAACCAGAGCAGCCACGCTATCGATAACAACCACGTCTACCGCACCGCTCCTGACCAGGTACTCGGCGATTTCCAGAGCCTGTTCGGCAGTATCCGGCTGAGAGACCAGGAGTTCGTCCACGTCCACACCCAGGTTGCTGGCGTAGGCCGGGTCGAGGGCGTTCTCGGCATCGATGTAGGCCGCCGTCCCTCCCGCTTTCTGAGCTTCGGCCATGATATGGTGGGCCAGAGTAGACTTTCCTGCGGACTCGGCCCCAAATATCTCGGTAACCCTCCCTCGGGGCACTCCGCCGATCCCCAGGGCCATATCCAAGGAGAGGGATCCCGTCGGGATGGCCTCCACTGCGAGCCTCTGGCTGGCCTCCCCCAGCTTCATAATGCTCCCCTTGCCTACCTGTCGCTCTATCTGACTCAGGGCCAGATCTAGAGCCTTCTCCTTTTCCGTGACCATAAGCCCCTCCAGTTCCCCCCTTGGAACGTAGCAGTATCATAGCACGGGGTAGATGTATGGACAAGGGAGATCTTTCAACCGATACTTAATCAAATCTAGGTATGTCCACTCAGCGTCCTCCGGCAGTTTCCATGGGCTATGAGCAAGCTATCCACAATAGTATTCATGCTGTTGGCGCTTTCCCTGGGGGTGCGCTGTACAACTGCCCCACAGCCATCAGCTACTCAGGCTTTGGAACCAACAGCATCGCATACCAGAGCTCCATCACCCACCCTGCCGCTGATACCAATAGCCTCTCCCCGGGCCAATCCCACCCCCACATCCTCACCTACCGCACCACTTTCCCCCACCCTCACGACGACTGTTACTCTGGCCCCTGCTCCCACTTTGGCGAGGCCATACTTTCCCGAGGCACCAGACAGAGACCTGTACTCCCTGACTCAGCGCCTCCGACCTAATCTTGCGCATCCGATAGCACGGGTGGTGAACCCGGATCCAGTCAGTTACGAAGTGGGGCGCCAGGATACCTTCTGGGTTGCCGACCTAGTGCACATGGAGATGAACGAGGTCGAAGCCGAATTGCTCTTCGTCAGCGAGCACGCCTACTGGTACTTCCAGAATGGGTATAAGCCCACGGACAGGGATCTTCAGGCCGCTGCACAGACTTTTGAAGAGGCTGTCTATCCTGTGGTGACCGCGGCCTTTGGCAGTGAGTGGTCTCCCGGAGTGGACAACGACATCCGTATGACCATCCTCCATTCCGCCCTCTCTGGGGTCGCCGGTTACTATAGCGCTCTCGACGAATTCCCCAAGATAATCTACCCTTTTAGCAATGAGCGAGAGATTTTCTACATGAATATCAACAGCTTCGTGGGCTCGCCCTCTTATCTGGGAACTCTGGCCCATGAGCTACAGCACGCGGTCCACTGGGCCGGCGATGCCGGGGAAGAGACGTGGGTCAATGAAGGACTCTCGGAGGTGGCCAAGGGCCTGGCCGGCTATGGACTCAGCTTCATAGACTATTTCATTGAATCTCCCGGCACGCCCCTGAACTCCTGGCCCTCGAACAGGGGCTACGCTCTGCCAAGCTATGGTGCCGCTTCCCTCTTTATGGAGTACCTTGCCCAGCACTACGGAGGCCACGAAAGCCTCAGCGAACTCGTGCTCAGACCTGAGGACGGGATAGAAGGGGTCACCGCCTATCTGCAATCCCTGGACTCTCGGAAGACGTTCCAAGACGTCTTCCAGGACTGGCTGGTTGCGAACTACCTGGACTCCCAGGATGTCGGTAGATATACCTACGAAGGGTTGAATGTAAGCGTGAGCCCCACGAATACGATACTGGAGCACGGCCTTCATAGTGGTACCGTGGGCCAGTACGCGGGAGGGTACATTGAGGTGCGCTTGGACGCGGGCGACGCCCTAGTATCATTCCAGGGTCAGCCAGAGACACCACTTTTACCAACCTCCATATACAGCGGCAGCTACTGCTGGTGGGGGAATCGGGGAGACTCCATCGATTCTACGCTCACCACCAGCATCGATCTGACCCGAGTCTCAGAGGCTACGCTAAATTTCCAGGTATGGTATGCAATAGAGGAGTCCTGGGACTACGCATACGTTGAAGTATCCTCCGACGGCGGGAAGACCTGGGAAATCCTGCGCGGTCGCCTGGCCTCTCCCAAGAACCCCCTTGGCCTAAGCTTCGGCCCAGGCTACACGGGTCAAAGCGATGGGTGGCTGGAGGACTCCGTGGACCTGACTCCCTACACAGGGATGGAAGTTCTCCTTCGCTTCGAGTACGTAACCGACGATGCCTCCAACGAGAACGGTATTTGCATCGACGATATATCCGTCCCAGAAATTGGCTACTCCGATGACGCCG
>JASLXI010000101.1 GCA_030740415.1 Dehalococcoidia bacterium | reverse complement strand
GGCGTTACCTTCGATACCTTCAGAGCATCGGACTTCAATGAGCTCCCCTTCAGTCCTCGCAACACCTTCTTCCGCTACTGGGGAGCTAACTTCCCGCAGATCACAATAGGTCCCCAGGGCGAGGTCTACGTCGTCCACACTGGCGTGCCTGCGGGCAAGACCACCGATGACGGGGACATCTATTTCGTGGCCTCCACCGATAGGGGAGAGACGTGGACCCCCAAGAAGAAACTCAACGATGACGAGACCAGACGCCTTCAATTCTTTCCCTCCATCTCCGCAGGTCCAGATGGGACGATTCACGCCATGTGGGGCGACATGCGAGATGACCCAGTTGAGACCAGATACCACGTTTACTACACCAGCTCCGATGACGGAGGCGAGACCTGGATTGACAACGCCCGGGTAACGGACTTTCCCTCCAATCCTAACTACGCCTTTCCCGGAGGTGCATTCATCGGCGACTACTTCACCATAGCGGCAACCGAAGATGAAGTGTACATGGCCTGGCCCGATGCCAGGTTAGGCGAGTTCGGCGAGCAAAACCAGAAGATAGCTTTTGCCCGCACAGAGCTCATGCCCCTACCTTCAATTTTCCTATCGCCACCTTCGGGTGCTGGCGGCAAGGACATCACCATCCAGGGGTCTAACTTCCAGCCGAACCAAGACGTTTTCTTGGAGATAAGCGGTGCAGTTGTGAGCACCGTCAGGAGCGATGCGGACGGCAGATTCACCGCTAGGCTGTTCATACCCATAGCCGGCCAAGGCGCACACGATTTCAGAGCCATAGATGCCTCTGGTAACATAGCTACCGGTTCTTTCTTCATGGACTTCGGCTTCGATAACATAGAGGGCTCCATTGGCAACATTATCGGACAACTGGACTCCCTGTCTGGAACCGGCGGCCAGACGTCATCAGAAATTACATCTCAACTGCAGACCATCCAGGCCAGTCTCGGAAGCCTGGATCAGATTCAGAGCGGCCTGGCAGGGCTTGAGGACGATGATGATGACGGAGGTATCCAGGCCTGGCTGGTGACAATCATAGCATTGGTAGTAGCCCTAGCAGCTTCGTCGCTGGGGCTTCTGGCGGGTTCGCACATAGCCCGCGGAAGGTTGTCATAGTGAACATACAAGCGAAGAGGGCCAGACTGGTCATTGGGTTGATATTGTCGCCCACACTGTTCTTCGCTCTCGCGGCAGCACCACACCAGGACTACACGCCACCTCACGACCAGCCTGGTCCGGCAACCGATACCATCAATTTCAGCGCCTTCGATGTGGGCATTGCTTCCAAGGAACTGGAGGCCGGCGCAATGGACATGTACATCTTCAGCCTGAAGACGCCCGCGGCAGAGGCCCTGGAGAGCAACCCTGACGTTACCGTCTATCAGGCCCCAGCATCCACAATCTCCATAGTGCTTAACCCTGCCCCCGCTCCCGAGGGCGAGCTAAATCCGCTGTCTATCAAAGAGGTGAGACAGGCCTTACAGTACGTGGTCAACAGGCCCTTCATCGCCCAGGAGCTATACAAGGGGTTTGCCCTACCTATGCTCACCCATGTAAGCCCAGTCGATTTTGATTTCCTCACTGTATTCAACCTTACGAAGGAGTCTCGAATCGCCTACGACCCGGACCTGGCTAAGGACCTGGTTGACCAGGCCATGACTCAGGCAGGAGCTGAGATGAAGGACGGGTTCTGGCACTTCGGGGACAATCGCCTCGACCTGAAGTTCATAGTCAGGACCGAGGATGAGCGTTGGGACATTGGGAATGACCTGCGTTCAAATCTTGGACTGCTGGGGTTCTCGGTGACTCTCGTCCCGCAGCAGTTTGGCCCTGCCATCTTCACCGTGTACGGCACGGACCCACAGCTCTTCCAGTGGCACCTCTACACCGAGGGTTGGGGAAGAGGTGCACCTCAGAGGTACGACTTTGGCAACATTAACCAGATGTGCGCCCCCTGGCTGGGCAACCTGCCCGGCTGGCAAGAAGTAGGCTTCTGGCAGTACGAGGCCCCCGAATTGGATGCCCTCGGACAGCGCATCTTCACCGGAGACTTCAAGGGCCTGGAAGAGCGGAACCAGTTGTACGTTGAGACGACAGAGGCATGCCTTGAGGAGTCCGTCCGCCTGTGGGTCGTCACCGCGGTGAACAACATCCCCGCCGTATCCAATATCCAGGGCATCACTGAGGACCTGATCTCGGGACCCAAGAGCGTGTGGACGCTTAGGGAAGCCTACGTCCCAGGCAATACGGAAGAACTCAACGTGGGGAACCTCTGGGTGTGGACCAACAGGACCACTTGGAACCCCGTTGGGGGCTTCAGCGATGTCTACAGCAACGACATATGGCGCAACGTGAGGGACACTCCCCTGGCTACCCACCCGTTCACTGGTATTCCCATCCCCTTCCGGGCCGATTACCAGGTGGAGACCGCCGGCTCAGGAAACAAGATGGACCTTCCTTCCGATGCTTTTCTCTGGAACGCCGGTACTGGAAGCTGGAGCACGGTGCCCGTCGGCACACGCGCTACTAGCAAAGTCACGTTCGACTACTCCAAATATTTTCAGTCCAAGTGGCACCACGATCAGCCCATCACTATGGCCGATGTCCTATACCCCATATCGCAGCTTTTTGACATGGTGTACAACGAGGAAAAGGCCAACATAGAGATTTCTATCTCCACCACCAGCAGGCCACTCACCGACACCTTCAAGGGCTTCCGGATCACAGAGGACAACAAACTCGAAGTTTATGTGGATTTCTGGCACTTTGTGGACGACTACATAGCACAGTACGCCAGCATCTCAGGAGTCACCATGCCCTGGGAAGTCATGGCCGCCATGGACGATCTTGTGTTTCAACAGAGAACAGCAACGTATAGCGACACCGCGGCAGCCCGATTCAGCCTGGACCCAATCAGCCTTGTATTGGACAGGTTCGCCCGTCTGACAAGAAACACCCTCAGAGGTTTCGCCGAGACCACCGACATTCCAGAGGGAGTGTTCACCATCGACGGAGGGTCCCTGGTTAGCAAGATGGATGCGGCCGCAAGATACACCTCGGCCATAGACTGGTTCGAGCGAAAGGGGCACATGGTCATCAGCAACGGCCCCTATCTGTTGGAGACCTTCGATAGCAGCGCCCAGTTCGCCCAGATTAAGGCGTTTAGAGACCCAGACTACCCTTTCCAGCCCGGTGATCTGTACTACGGCAAGCCCCAGGCCATCCGGATAGTCGGTGTAGAGGGAGCTTCACTACAGGAAGGGGCTGACCTGAAGACGGTGGTTGAGCTGGAAGGGCCGGGTAATATGTCCGTGCAGTATGTCTTCCAAGAGCCGGCCACTGGCGAGATAATCAGCTCTGGTCTGGCAGAGGCCTTATCCGACAACCGTTTCCAGGTACATATCCCCGCTGATGTGGCAACATCTCTGACCGGCGATCTATATCACCTATTCCTGGCGGCCTACACCGATGAGCTTTCCACGCTCCTGGAGCGGAGAGTAGACGTTGAGTTTGGCACCGGCGCGCCAGATGCTCAGCCTACGACACAGCCTTCGGCCACCACAACAGCCGCTCCCACGGACACACGGTCAGAGGACAACGATGGTTCCCCTGCAGGATTAATCATAGGAATTATCCTGGTCGCAGCGGCGGGAATTGGAACCGGCCTTATGGGCGTGATGCTAAGATCACGTCGGAGGCCCGCATAATAAATAGCAAGTCCGACTTTCCTTTCAGCCTCTGACCAAAGCGGTATCACAATGTCCATCGCCAAGACACTGGCCATAAGGGGACTAACCTTAATAGGCGTGCTCTTTACTGTGCTGGTCATGGTGGTAGTAACCCTGGGTGCCACCGGCTTTTCTGATAGGATGCTGACGGCCATCGTCAATGAAGAGGTACGAGGCCTGCGGCAGAGCCTTGCCCAGACCATCCGCGATGTGGATGAGATAGAGCAAGCAATCCAGAAGCACCGTCAGGAGCTAGAGGCGTCCTACGGGCTGGATCGTTCCTGGTACTACCGGCTTCCTCAGATGATAGGACGGGTCATCAGACTGGACCTCGGAGAGGCCCGGACCCTCAAGACCGCCGAGGGAAGCAGCAGCATCACGTCCCTGATTGTGGAGCGGCTTCCCAGGACCATGCTGCTTGTGACCACCGCAAGCGTAATAACGGCCGTTTTCGGCCTGTTCTTCGGGGTCAAGCTGGCCACCCGTGTGGGCAGCAGATCGGACCGCATCGCTTCGCTCTTCGCAGCAACATCCAACGCCCTGCCAGCCTGGTGGGCAGGAATCCTGATGATACTGCTCACCTATATAATACTCACCACGTTTAACGTAAGGGTCTTCCCTCCCGGAGGCATGTATAGCGCTCCCCCTCCCGAGGGCAGCCTAGCCCGTATGGTCGACCTCCTCTGGCACGCCACACTTCCGATAATCACAATGGTCCTCATCTCCGCGGGCTCATGGACATACGTGGTCCGTACTATGGTCATGAACACTGCTCAAGAGGACTTCGTCACCGTTGCCAAGGGCGGTCTCAACAACTGGGGCAACTACAGCAACGATCGCGTCGATGAGCTGTTCCTTCAAGCCAAGGTCGAGGGCGACGAGGCCAGGCGCAACGCGCAGCTTGCCGAACTCCAGGAGATTCTCA
>JASLXI010000100.1 GCA_030740415.1 Dehalococcoidia bacterium | reverse complement strand
CGTCGGCCATCGTGCGTGTGCCAGAGGGAGTGGACTATGCATCGCCATCGATCCTCTTTTCGGCCTCTGGAAATGGTGGGTACTGGCCCTGGTTCGCTCAGGGGGAATTAGGAGGTAGCACTCCCTATGTCGAGTTCACTCTTCCCGATGGACCGCCGGAGGAGCTTTGCCTGGAGCCCCGGCTCCATGTGATGCAGCTCTTCGACGTAGATGGGCAATACATTAGCCAGCCGAATCTCAATGTACACGGCCCGGTGCTGATTCCCACCGGGCTACCCATCGAAACGCGAGAGAGCGGTCACTGGGCTGCCATCAAATTCACGGTCGTTGGCAACCCCCCAAATGGCTCGTGCCTGGACGACGGGACCCGGTACGAGATCGGGAACTGGACCGCGGGACTAGAACCAGGCTGGTACCTGCCCCAGTTAGCCGTTTACGAGATTCACCCAGACCGAGAATACCCCAGCTTGTTTCCGTCAAGCAGCCACAACGGCGGCATCGAGAGCAACGCCGGGATTGGGTTTCTACCGATGGTCAGGCTGGGTGATGCGGAAACGCCGAGAATACCCGTCACACTCCTGAACGATACTCCCAGCTGGGGATCGGGAGGGATCCGTGGCATCGTAGCCCGCGAAGACGAGGGACGGTTCGCCTTGGGCAGCCGAAGAGCGGCGCAAGGCCCGTTTGTAGCTTCCCCAAGAGACCCATTATCCGGCATGCACATCAGATACATCCTGGAACCATATTTGCCCACCCTTGGCTACTCGGGTTTCGCGTACGCTGGGCCACAGATTACCTTTCTACCGCTCGACCAGTCAGACCTGGGATACCTGTCTGTAACCCTCACCAAACCCGATGGTGACATTGTCACCCTGGCCGAGGAGGCGCCCATCGTTCAGACCTTCGTGGCAGGCTCAAGCCAAACCACGTACCCGATTCCGCTCTCATTCGCCGGGCCAGGGCGCACCTATGCGCTGACCACGGGCCTTGATTCTCTAGAAGTGGACTTTCACCAGTACGGGCTACACACCGTGTCGCTGACCGGCACCCTCCGGACTCTGCGGGGCCAGCAACTCACAATGATGGGCACCTACGATATATGGGTCGCAGAACCGCTTGACCTGTCCCTGGGGACCTTCGAAGGGACGCCCTTGGAAGTCGGAGATGAGTGGAGCCCAGTGGTCGTGGTAGAGCCAGGGGTACCCGCAGAGGTAAAGGTGATAATAGATCACTACATTGATGGCGACTTTACCAAGAAACAGTCTTTCCGGACCTCTGGAAGGGCGAACCGCTTTGGCTATTTTGTGGCAGATGGGACGTGGAAACCGGAAGCCCATGGAGAGTATATAGTCCGGGTAATCGCTACCTACACCGACCCCACAGACGGCACCATATGGATGGGGACCAGGACAGGTGCGTCCATTGTTGCGACGCCCGATACCCCTCTTATTGCTCACGGAGAACGGACCAGCTCCCTGGCTAGCAGCATCGGCCTCTCTACGATGCATACGTGGTTCGTGGCGCGTGCAATTAACCCAGAGGAACCCTCCTCGGCAGATAACTATCCGTTCTTCCGAGGAGATGTCCTCTGGCTAGAGGACGCCGATCCAATAGGGCCTTCTATCACTCTCGAAGACCCCGAAGGCATCCTGGACATAATCGCCCCTCAGGTCGCTAACGACTACACCTACACAATGGGGCCAGACCGTCTGGAGTTCCCCGATATGAAGCAACTCTCCATCCACACCACGGTGGGGGAAGGAGGCCACCACAGGCCGGATGCGGTCGACTCCTGGGCATACTGGTATACAAGCTCAATCCGCCCGGATGTGAGCGTTCAACATACGGTGAATTCCGGAAAAGGCTCGAACCACAAGCACTGGTATGGCACCGATAATTACAACTGTCAGATAGGGCTGGTTTGCTACGGTGCTTGGGGCGATGATCTAGGTGGCCGGGAAGGAGACGAGGAGGGCGATATCAAGCTCTTTTTTGGTGGTGCGGTCGTAAAGAGTGCGCAAGAACAACATTTTGTATCTTACGCCTCAATGGCCGTCATCATTAACGAGGGCGAGAGGGCGCCAATCGGAAACCGGCTTTGCCCCCCGTACCAGGGCGCGGCTGGGGGGCTGGCGACCTGCGGCCCCATTCTAACGATCCAGGGCAGGGAGGTTGACCTGTTCGTCACTCCCACCGGCACGCGCCCCGGCTCGGTGCTTGAGGTTGGGGACACCTTCGTGTTTAGTGGACAGGTTTGGCCCACCCTGAACGTCGCCGTGGAGGTGACGGTCACAACACCGTCTGGGCAAACGCATTCCTTCTCCGGCAGGGCAAGCCCTGTGGGCTATATAGACGCTGAAGGAAAGAAGTTCACGGTTACTGAGCCAGGCGTGTACACGGTGCACGTAACGCTAATCCAAGACCGACCGGTCCCATCTACGGGCCTCGCCCCAGACCCGCCCATTGTGGCCGATGGCCGGACGACAATGGGGGAGTACGATTACGCTACTCCTCTATCGGCTATTCTGGGTTCCATCGACTCGACTTACCGGTTCTTTGTAGCCAAGCCTCGGGACGACATAACGGTCGCGACCGTGATTGATCTCCGTGTAACCAGCCAGGGCGGAAACCCGTGGATGCGTGCGCCGGGCAGAATAGCCGTCACCTTTGTTCTACCAGATGGCGCAGAATCACTCAGATACACAGTGACCATTCCTGGTCTCCTCATACGAGACGAGGAAGTAGCCGGGTCGCCCTCGGCACTGACAATAGAACTAGATCAGGACGAGCTCTACGCCCAAGGATTTACAAACGTGGTGCTCGGAGCCGATTCAATGGAGATCACCGTCGTCGGTACACTGGACGGCCAGTGGTTTGCCAGGGCATTGAACCTTCGAGGGGTGTCGCCTTTGGGAGGATCCCCAGCGGTCATCCGACGATCAAACTAGCGATTAGAGCTACTTACCCAGCAGCCTGGCAGACTCTTCCTGGGCCAGTGGAAGCGCCAGCAAGAAAGCTTCCAGAGCAAATAGCTCGGCCTGAGAGAGGTCCGATGTTGTTCCGTGCCTATCGTTGTTATTGAAGGCTACAAGCACATCTCTCAGTGTCTTCGCCCGTCCGTCATGCAGATAAGGGGCCGTCAGCCAGAGCTCCCGAAGACTGGGGGTGTCAAACGAAGTCCCCAGAGTCTCAGCCACTTTCTGCCCTTTGCCGGATGGATGATCGCGAAATGGTTCTCCGGTGCCCACGTCGTGCATCTGTCGGTCAGTGAACTGTGGCGCGGTGTGGCAAACAGTGCAGCCTGCTTGTTGAAAAACGGCAGCGCCCTGGATTGCCGCCTCCGGAAGAGAGCCGTCCGGTTCTCGCAGGGGGCTGGCGAAAGGCTGGAGGCTGTTCAGATAAGTAGCCAGTGCATCAAGTTCTGGCTGGGAAAGACCCGTCCCACCCATAAGCCCAATGAACGTTTCCTGGAACGACTGCACGTCAGGCCGATCCGCTGACCAGTGCAGTGGCTCGGTGCCACTGATGCCCCTGAGAATAGAGGTGTTGCGTGCCCCGCCCTCAGTGCCCAACCAGGTCTGCCCATCAGAGCCGCCGTCGAGATGGCACGAAGCGCACGCGATCCAGTTATCACGCGCTATCTCATCGGGCCGGCTGGTACGGAAAATACGTTCTCCTCGCTGAATGATGGAAGGCCTTGGGTCCTCGGTTAACGTAAAGGTTTCTACAACACTCAGAGTTGCCGTGTCTATGACGCTTACATCGTCCGATACCATATTGAGTATGTACAGTTTCTCGTCGTCTGCCGAGAGAGCCAGATCCCGAGGGTGGTGGCCTACAGGGACATGTCCTACGCCCATTCCCTGAGACAGGTCTATCACTGATATATCATCGCTGGCCGCGTTAGCCACATAGAGTCGCACGCCATCCTCAGACAATACGACTGCAAGCGGCATACCTACCGGCGTATCTATCGAGTCCAACGCGAGAGCCTCGCGCCGGATAGGGCGCTGTTGGACTGTGTCCAACACGCTCACTTTTGGAAATACAGTGCTATCGAATAACCGTGCCATGTTAGTAATGTGTTGTCGTTGATGCGGCACATAGGCACGGGCCTTATTCGGATCCAGCGTCACGCTCTCCGCGAATGCCGATTGGAGGCCGATTGATATGCTGCCTAATACACCCAGTGTTGCGGCATCAAAGACACGCACGGACGCGTCCATCAGATGGACTACGTACAGTTGATTTGCTTTCAGCGCCAGGCCGCGTGGCTGGTCCCCTGTCGGTGCGCGCGTTATCTCCTCTAACGTGCCGGCATCTAGCACAAGTATGGATCGCTCGTGGGCCAGACTGATATACAGACGACCTGCGCTCTCAATGACACCAAAAGCCCCGTAGCCTACCCACCGACTCTTCAACACTTTGCCACTCCCGGCGCCAAGAACAACTAGTTCTCCAGTATCAAAACAGGTCACAAACAGGTGTGAATCCAGGCGTGTCAATGTTGTTGGTTCGCATTCTAATTCTGTCTGCCACATCTGCTTCCCGTCGGGCAGGCTGAGACCAATCACGGACTGGCTCGCCGGGTGGGCAGCCCACAGCGAGTCAGACGTCACTAACATTCTTGCGCTCCGAACGGCGCCTTGAGATAGTTCAAGGGAGTTTGTGGGGGTATGTTTTGCTACGGGGATGTCAGGGGGTGGCGCCGCGGGTTCGTGAGTCGGGCTTGGAGGAGGTGTAGGGCTGGGTGTTACAGCCGTTGGCGTT